>DATCWW010000216.1:0-10489 GCA_036566145.1 Gemmatimonadales bacterium | reverse complement strand
GCCCGGCGCACGGCGAAGGTTCCCTTCCCGGCCACGGCCCGGCCCAGCGCCGCGGCGGCCTCGGCCCCGCCCAGGGCGCCCAGCGTGGTGGCCGCCTCGACCTGCACGTTGGGAAACTGGTCGGCCAGAAGCGGCAGGACGTGCTTCGCCAGCTCCGGGTCCCGATAGTCCGCCAGCGACCGGACGGCGTTGATGCGGACCTGGGGTACCCCGTCGCCGGCCGCGCGCCCCAGCAGCTCGCCGACGGACTTGGGCGCGAGACCCGCCGCCTCGACGTACGAGCGGGTGAGCGCCCGCGCGGCGAAAGCGCGAACGACGGATTCCTCGTCTCGCAGCGCCAGGCTGAGGCGATTCCCCGCGGGGGCAGCCTTGAGTCGGCCCAGGGAGTACGTGGCCCGCCAGCGCACGGCCAACGAGGTGTCCTCGAGGAACGGGAGCAGCGCCGTCACCGGCGCATCGGGGCCCAGTCGCCACGATTCGAGGACCGTCTGCTGCAGCAGCGGCGGCCGATCCCCGGCCGTGAGCGGAACGCGGCCGCCCAGGATTCCGGCGAAGAACTCGCCGACGCGAGGGCCCCCGATCTTGGCCAGGGCGGTGATGGCCTCCTCGGCACTCGGTCCGTCGAGCGCGGGCATCCCGGTGAGGCGGTCCATCAGCGGCTGCATGCCGGCACTGTCGCCCAGCAGGCCCAGGCCGAAGGCCGCGGCGACCCGCACCGTGGAGTCCGGATCCAGGAGGATCGGCACCAGGAGTGGGACGGCGGCCGGATTGCCGATCCGGCCGGCGCCGATGGCCGCCACCCGCCGCACCACCGAGTCGGGCGAGACGAGCGCCTTCCGGTAGAGCTCGGGCTGGAAGTCGCGCGCGTCTTCCGCGGCGAGGAGCGGCGCCAGCTGCTCCACGATCGCGGACTGCTGGGCCGCGAGGGGCCGGGCGGCGAGCAGGAAGAAGATTCCGGCGGCGCAGGGCCGCGGGACGCGAAGGTCAGGCATCGACACCGGGAGACGTCCTCGAGCGGCCGGGGAGCTGGAGCGGAACGGGATCGGGAATCGGGCGGAGCACCCCGCGCACCGCGTCGGGCAGGCGGGTCGGGCGCATGGCGGCGTCGAGTGCCAGGAGGGCGGTCGCCGCGGTGACGAGCAGTCGTCCGTCGTCCCCGTGCTCGACCACATAGCCGAACTCGACCCGCCGGGACGCGAGGTCGCGCACCCAGCAGCGCACCACGAGCGGATCGTCGAAGCGGGCGCTCTGCCGATATCGCACGCCCACTTCCGCCACCGCGAGGCGGAGGCCGGCGGCCTCGAGCTCGCGATAGCTCATCCCGCGCTGCCGCAGGTGCTCGGTGCGCGCGACATCGAGCCAGACCAGATACCGGGCGTGATAGACGACGCCCATCTGGTCGGTCTCGGAGTAGTTCACCCGGACCCGGATCTCCGAGATGTCCGGCGAGGCGTTGCCGGCCTTCATCGGTTGCGATCACCGCTCGGGCGGCCCATCTTTGCCGCCGTGCCGGGCCCTACCCTCATCGTCGTGTCCGACGCCCATCTCGGCGTCACCCCGCCCGCCGTCGAGGCCGCACTGCTGGCCTTCCTCGAGACGGTTCCCACCCTGGGCGATTCACTGCTCATCAACGGTGACCTCTTCGACTTCTGGTACAGCTACTCGCGGGTGATTCCCCGCCGGGGGTTCCACGTCGTTGCCGCGCTGGAGCGGACCGCGCGGCGGATTCCGGTCCTGATGGTGGGGGGCAACCACGATCGCTGGGGCGGAGACTTCTGGGAACGCGACCTGGGTCTCCGGTTCCACCCACACCGGCTCACCTTTCGGTTGGGCGGGACCACCGTGGCGGCGATTCACGGCGACGGGCTGACCGAGCCGCGCTGGCGCGCCCAGATGCTCCACCGGCTCATCAACCATCCGATCACCGCCGCGGTCTACCGGACCCTGCATCCGGAGCTGGGTCTCCGCCTGGTGGATCGGTTGAGCCCGCATCTGGGAGACCATACGCCGCACGAGCAGCGACTCACCGAGGCCGCGCGCCGCCAACAGGCGTGGGCGGAGGCGCTGCTTGCCCGGGAGCCCGAGCTGGGGTTGCTGGTCATGGGGCACACGCACCAGGCCGCCTGCCTCACCACCCCGGGGGGCGCCCACTATCTGAATCCCGGCGCCTGGTTCGACGGCTTTCGCTACGCCGTGGCCAGCGAGACGGGCGCCGAGCTCCGCCGCTTCACCCCAACGGCACCACCTCCGCCCGTCCCAGCCGATCGCCGATGAACCGCGCACCGATCTGGCGGAAGCGCGGTTCGTCGTCGCTCACCGCGAAGCGGTGCGTCGCCACGGCATTGCCCGGCGCCGCCAGCCCGTCGGTGCGGAGCGCCAGGGCCACCGCCCCGGCCGTCTCCTCTCCGCTGTCGATCAGTCGCACTTCCTCGCCCAGTACCCGCTGCAGGAGCGGCTTGAGCAGCGGATAGTGGGTACAGCCGAGCACCAGCGTGCCCACACCGGCCGCGTGCAGCGGCCCGAGGTACTCCCGGGCGATCAGCTCGGCGGCCGGGTGGTCGAACCAGCCCTCCTCCACCAGCGGCACGAAGAGCGGGCAGGCGCGCTGCTCGACCCGGGCATCGGCACGAAACCGGTGGATGGCCCGCGCATACGCATTGCTGGCGATGGTCCCGGCGGTTCCGATCACCCCGATCGGCGCGTCTCCCCCGACCGCCGCGGCGGCCGCCGCTCCGGGCTCGATCACCCCGATCACCGGAACGGGCGACTCCTCGCGCAGCACATCGAGCGCGTGGGCGGTGCTGGTGTTGCACGCGATGACGACGGCCTTCACGCCCTGCTCCAGGAGCCACTGGAGGATCTCCCGGCTGTACCGGCGCACTGTCTCGGGCGACTTGGGGCCGTACGGGACGCGGGCGGTATCGCCGAAATAGACGGTGGACTCGCCCGGCAGGCATTGATAGATGGCCCGCGCCACCGTGAGGCCGCCCAGCCCGGAATCGAAGATGCCGATCGGCGCGCGATTCATGGGATCCGGACGGGGATGCTCACGGCGCCGCCGACGCCGCCCGGCGTAGCCTGCAGGTGGAGGTCGCCCGGAAAGTCCGCCAGGTGGGCCGAGACGTAGGCCTCCAGGCCGGCGAAGACGTGATTGAAGGCGAGCAGGACGAGCCAGTCTTCATGCTGCCGCCGTTTGTCCTCGGCGCGTCCGGAATTGGTGCGGCGGAGATACTCGAGCTCCTGGCGGGTCTTGAGACTCATGCCCAGGGTGACGCCTTCCCACGCGAGAAATATACCGCCGGTCAGCCGGCGGTTGAGCTTGGCCTGCCCCCAGCCGGGGAGGACGAAGGATCGCCAGAAGGCGCCCATCGGGCCGATGTGGCGGACGGCGACGGTGTCGGAGGGCGCGGGAGGTGGGGGCGCCACGGCCGCGGAATCCTGCGCGGCGGCCGAGCGCGCCACGACCAGGGCGAGCACGACGCCGAGCAGGAAGCTGGCGGGAGCGTGTGGGAATCGAACCCACCGGAGCCGCCGAAGGCGTCTCCATCGCGGTTTTGAAGACCGGCCAGACCACCAGGCCCGATCCGCTCCCATCAGCTAGCGGCCACCGCCTCGATCTCCACCCGGGCCCCTCGCGGCAGGGCGGCGACCGCCACGGTCGAGCGAGCCGGGCGATGAGCGCCGAACGCCTCGGCGTAGACCTCGTTCATCGCGCCGAAATCGGCCATGTCCACCAGGAAGACGGTGGTCTTGACGACCTGCGCCAGGCCGCTGCCGCCGGCCTCGAGGATGGCGCGGATGTTCTGCAGCACCTGCCGGGTCTGCTCGGCGATGCCGCCGTCCACCAGCTCGCCGGTGGTCGGGTCGAAGCCGACCTGCCCCGCGGTGAAGAGGAACCCGCCGGCGCGCAGCGCCTGGCTGTAGGGGCCGATGGCGCGGGGAGCCCCGCTGGTCGCCACGGTCTCGATCGGCATCAGAACAGGCCCTCGATGGTTCCATCGGGGTGGACCTTGATCGCTTCGGCGGACGGGGTCTTGCTGAGCCCCGGCATGGTCATGATATCCCCGGCCAGGGCCACCACGAAGCCGGCGCCCGCGGAGGGGTAGACGTCCCGGATCGTCAGCCGGAAGCCGGTGGGGCGTCCCAGCTTGGTCGGATCGTCGGAGAACGAGTACTGCGTCTTGGCCATGCACACCGGCGTCTGCCCCAACCCGATGGCCTCGAGCTGGGCGATGTTCTTGTCCGCGGCCGCCGTGTAGTCTACCCCGGCCGCGCCGTAGATCTCCTTGGCGATGGTCTCGATCTTGGCCTTGATCGGCTGGGCCACATCGTAGAGCGGCTTGAAGGCGGCCTTCTTCTCGTCCAGCACCGCGAGGACTTCCGTGGCGACGGCTTCGCCGCCTTCCCCACCCTTCGCCCAGACGTCGCTCAGGGCCGCGCGGGCGCCCCAGCCCTTGCAGGCCTGGAGCACGGTGCCGATCTCCGCCTGAGTGTCCGAGGTGAAGCGGTTGAGCGCCACCACCACCGGCACCCCGAACTTCTGCACGTTCCGGACGTGGGCTTCCAGGTTCACCAGGCCCTTCCTGAGCGCCTCGACGTCCTCCTTGTTCAGCGCATCCTTCTTGACCCCGCCGTGCATCTTGAGTGCGCGGACGGTAGCCACTACGATCGCCGCCTCCGGCTTGAGCCCGCCGAAGCGGCATTTGATGTCGAAGAATTTCTCCGCGCCGAGATCGGCGCCGAAGCCGGCCTCGGTGAGGACCAGGTCGCCCAGTCCCAGCGCGAGCCGGGTCGCGGCGATCGAGTTGCACCCGTGCGCGATATTGCCGAACGGGCCGCAGTGCACGATGGCCGGCCCGCCCTCGAGCGTCTGCACCAGGTTGGGGAGGATCGCGTCCTTGAGCAGCAGCGTCATGGCGCCCGCGGCCTTGAGCTCGCCCGCGGTGACGGGTTTCCGGTCGCGGGTGAAGCCCACAATGATCCGGCTGATCCGGCCCTCGAGGTCCTGGAGATCGGTGGCCAGCGCCAGGATCGCCATGATCTCGCTGCCGGGCACGATCACGAAGCGGTCCTCCCGCACCGGACCGGCGTTGATGCCTCCCAGGCTGATGACGATCGAGCGCAGCGCCCGATCGTTCATGTCCATGGTGCGGGGCCAGGTGATCCGGCGCGGGTCGAGGCCCAGCGCGTTCCCCTGATGCAGATGGTTGTCGAGCATCGCCGACAGGAGGTTGTGCGCCGAGGTGATGGCGTGGAAGTCGCCGGTGAAATGGAGGTTGATCTCGTCCATCGGGACGATCTGCGCGTAGCCGCCCCCGGCGGCGCCACCCTTTACCCCGAACACCGGCCCCAGGCTCGGCTCCCGGATCGCGACCACGACCTTCTTGCCCAGCCGCCGGAACGCCTGCGCCACGCCCACGGTGACGGTGCTCTTCCCCTCGCCGGCCGGCGTGGGGTTGATCCCGGTCACCAGCACGAGCCGCCCGGTCGGCTGCCGCCGCGCGACGGCCTCGGGACTGATCTTGGCCTTGTACCGCCCGTACGGCAGGATGTCGTCGGGCGTGAGACCGACCTCGGCGGCCACGTCGGCGATCGGGCGCAGCTTGGCCGCCTGCGCGATGGCGATGTCGGTCGGCACGGTGGGTGTGGCGGTGGCTGTCACGGCGACTCCGAAGCACGGTGTGACGACAGGCCGAAGACCCGCGCGGCGTTCTGGCCCGTCACGGCGATCAGCTCCTCGACCGGCATTCCCCGCACGGCCGCGATCCGTTCCGCGACCTGGCGGACGAAGGCCGGCTCGTTACGCTTGCCCCGGTGCGGCACCGGCGCCAGATAGGGACCGTCGGTCTCCAGGAGCAGCCGGTCCAGGGGCGTCTCCAGGATGGCCTGGTCGAGGCGCCAGTTCTTGAAGGTCACCATCCCGCTGAACGACACATAGTGGCGGAGAACCAGCCCAGCCCGCAAGAGCCCGACGCCGCTGCTGAACGAGTGCAGAATCGCCACCACCCGTGGCTGCGCGCCGAGGATCGCGGCGACGTCGTCGTCGGCTTCGCGGGCATGGATGACCACCGGCTTGCCGGCCTCGGCCGCCAGGGCGAGCTGGGCCTCGAAGGCGGCGTGCTGGCGTTCCCGGGGCGAATGATGGTAGTGGTAGTCGAGCCCCATCTCCCCGGCGGCGACCACCCGGGGATCCCCCAGCCGCCCGCGCAGCCAGTCAGCGACCTCACCGCTCCAGCTCGAGGCGTCATGGGGGTGAATACCCGCCGTGGTGGCAAGCCGGGGCTCGGCCCGGGCCAGCGCGAGGGCGCGATCGGATGCCTCGGGCGATTCGCCCACGACGACCACGCGCTCGACCCCCGCCCCCCAGGCCCGCTCCAGCACTTCGGCGCGATCGGCGTCGTAGGCTGAAGCGGCGAGATGGCAGTGAGTGTCGATGAGCATGGGCGCGGGGGCGCGGGGGCGTAGAGGCGCAGGGGCGCAGGGGCGGACGCGACGATATCGCAGGTACCGAGTGTCACGCAGCACACGGCGATGGCGTCGTCCCGCTCGCTCCCTGCGAGGCTGCGACCCTGCGACCCTGCGACCCTGCGCCCCTGCGCCTTAGCGCCTTAGCGCCCTAGCGCCCTAGCCCCCTACCGCCCGACCGGCTGCGGCTTCCGGCCCGGGGCCGACGGCGCGGCCGGGGCCGGCGTCGTGCCCATGTGGCCCCGGGCGAGGGCGCCGGGCCAGCGCTGCTCGATCGCCATCAGCACCGGCGAGGCGATGTAGATCGAGGAGAACGTCCCGGTGAACACGCCGAAGAACATCACCAGGGCGAACGGCCGGATCACCTCGCCCCCGAAAACGGCCAGGGCGATGAGCGTGGCCAGCGTGGTGCCGTGGGTCAGGACGCTCCGCGGGAGGGTCTCGTTGATGGCCCGGTTCAGCACCGTCTCGAACCGGTCCTTCTTGTACTTCTTCAAGTCTTCCCGGACCCGGTCGAAGATGATGATCGTGTCGTTCAGCGAGTATCCCACCATCGAGAGCACCGCGGCCACGATCGTGAGGCTCACCTCGAGCCGCATCACGCCGATGAAGGCGATGGTGGCCAGGATGTCGTGCGCGGTCGCGACCACCGCGGCCAGACCGAAGCGCCACTCGAACCGGTACGCCAGATAGGCCAGCACCGCGAAGAAGGAGAGGAAGATCGCGAGGAAGGCCTTCTGCCGGAGCTCACCGCCGACCTTGGGGCCGACCGCCTCGGTGCGGAGCACCGAGTAGCTCCCCTGCCCCAGCACCGCGTCGAGCGCATGCGAGACCGCGGCAGCCGTGGCCTGGGTGTCGTTGGCGTCGGTGCCCGGCTTGGCGACCCGCGCGCGGATCACGTACTCGTTGGGCGCGCCGAAGCCCTGGATCTCGGCCCCGTGGATCCCCTGCTGGTCGAGGCCGCTCCTGAGCTGGGCCACGTCCACCGTCTTCTGGCTCCGGATCTGCACCAGCGTCCCGCCGGTGAACTCGATGCTGTAGTTGAGACCGGCCAGCATGAGGAACAACAGCCCGGGGAGCAGGACCGCCGCGGTCACGCCGTAGGCGTAGCGCCGGACCCCGATGAAATCGTAGTTGGCGTTGGCGAAGAGTCGTGTCATGTCAGATGCTCAGCGTGGACATGGCGGGCCGGCGGGCCAGCCAGATGAGGAACAGGGTGCGGGTGACGAAGATCGAGGTGATCATCGAGGCCACGATGCCCATGATCAGCGTGATCGCGAAGCCTTTCACCGGCCCGGTGCCGAACTGGAAGAGGAACAGGGCCGTCAGCACCATGCAGACGTTGGAGTCCACGATCGCGTTCATCGCGTGGCGGAACCCTTCGTCCATCGCCAGGCGGACGGTCTTGCCGTGGATCAGCTCCTCCCGCATTCGCTCGAAGATGAGCACGTTGTTGTCCACCGTGAGGCCGATCGACAGCACGATGCCGGCGAGTCCGGGCAGCGTGAGCGTCGCCTCCACCATGGACAATCCACCCAGCGTGAACAGCAGGTACACCCCCAGCGCGATGACCGCGAGCACGCCGCTCAGCCGGTAGTACCCGATCATGATCAGGATCACCAGCCCGGTGCCGACCAGGCCGGCGACGATCCCGTCGTGAATCGAGTCGCTGCCGAGGCTGGCGCCAACCTGGCGCTCTTCCACGATCTTGAGCGGAATCGGCAGGGCCCCCGCCTTGAGCGTGAGGGCGAGGTCCTGCGCCTCCTGCAGCCCGCGGCCGGTCAGCGTGATCTGCCCGTTGCGCTGGATCCGGCTCTGGATGACGGGGGGGCGGCCCTGCACCCGGCCATCGAGAATGATGGCCATGTAGTCCCCGACGTGCTTGCCCGTCTCCTCGCCGAACTTGCGGCCGCCGGCACGGTCGAGCGTGAACGCGACCACCGGGCCGTTGGTGAGCGGATCGAGCTCGGCCTTGGCGTCTTCCAGGCTGCTGCCGGTGATGATGGGCCGGTCGGCCAGAACGTAGAGAAAGCGCACCGACTCGACCCCGACGCTGGTGGGCTGCGACGCCCAGCGGAGCGCGACGCCGCGGGGGAGCTGCCGGGCGACCTGCGGCAGGTTGATCAGGCTGTCCACCCGGGGGAAGGCGGTCTCGGGCACCGTGAATTCCCCGGGCGCGCCGCCGGAGGGCTGGATCAGCCCGCTCAGCACGCCGCCGATGACCGGCGTCGTGTCTCGCGCGGGGGTGGTGTCGCGCTTGACCGCCGAGTCGGGCCGACCCTTGGTCTTGGCCGCGGCGGCCTTCTTCCCGGTGTCGGCGGCCGTCCGCTTGGCGCTGTCGGCGGCGGCCTTCTTGGCCGTGTCGCCGCCCAGGAGCTGCTCCACCGCCGACGGCTTCGCGGCGGCGGTGTCGGCGCCCCTGATCCCCATGCTCCGGAGAGTGCGGTCCATCGCGGGCAGCGCCTTGTCCAGTGCCTTGGTCTCGTCGGTGATGCGGAACTCGAGGAACGCGCTCCGCTGCACGATCGCCTTGGCCCGGGCGGGCTCGGTGATGCCGGCCAGCTCCACCACGATCCGGGAGTCGCCCACCTTCTGGATCAGCGGCTCGGTGACGCCGAACTCGTCGATCCGCTTCCGCAGCACGGTGAGCGCGAGGTCGAGGTCGCGCTTGGGATCGGCCGAGACCTGCTTCGACTGGTCGAGCTCGAGGGCGAGATGCATCCCTCCCTGCAGGTCCAGCCCCAGCTTGAGCGGCACCTTGCGCTCGGTCCGGTCGGTCATCACGCCGGTGACGGGGTCGCGCTCCCTGACGGTGATCCGGCGGGGCACGAGGTAGAAGATGCTGAGGGCCACCAGGCCCACGATGATCATGATGCGGGTGCGAATAGACATGCTCGAATCGACGCTCAGGCGTGAGAGACGCTAGGGTCCGGCCGGGCGGCGGCCAGCACGGCCAGGGCCCGGGTACGATCGCGCTGCAGCTGCTCCTTCAGAGCCTCCACCGACGGGAAGCGCTCCACGTCGCGGAGCCGTTCCACCCACTCGAGGCGGACCCACTCGCCGTACAGGTCGCCCTCGAAATCGAACAGGTGCGCCTCCAGGGTGCGGCGGCCGTCGGCGAAGGTCGGCTTCGGCCCCTGGTTCATCATCCCCCCCGCCCGTCCGCCCCGCCACTCGACCCGCACGGCGTAGACCCCGTCGGGCGGCAGCAGCTTCTGGGGCGGCACGTCGGCGAGGTTGATCGTCGGGACGCCGATCTGCCGCCCCCGCCGCTCGCCCCGACCCACCATCCCGCTCACCTGGTACGGCCGGCCCAGCATGCGGGCCGCCGTGGCGAGGTCGCCGCCGGCCACCGCCCGGCGAATCCGCGAGCTGGAGACGTGCTGCTCGCCCACGTCGACCGCCGGCACGACGTCCACCTCGAACCCGTACTGCTCGCCCAGCCGACGCAGGGTCTCGACGTCGCCGCTCCGGCCCCGGCCGAAGCCGTGGTCATGCCCGATCACGAGCTCCCGCATCCCCAGCCGCGCCAGCAGGACGTCGCGGACGAACTCCTCCGGACTCAGGCCCGCCACCTGCCGGTCGAACCGGAGGAAGTAGGCGTAGTCCAGCGGCGTCTGGGCCAGGACCTCGCGCCGCTCCGGGCCCGTCGTCAGGAGCGGCGGCGCCGCCCGAGGGTTCACCACCTCGAGCGGATGGGGCTCGAAGGTCACCAGCACGCTGGCCCGCCCCGCCGCCGCCGCGCGTCCCGCGATCTCCCGCAGCACCGCCTGGTGGCCCAGGTGCACCCCGTCGAACGAGCCGACGGTCACGGTGCTCCCACCCGCGAGCCGGGGGAGGATCGTCTCCGGACTGTCCCGCTCCGCCATCACGGGGTTCCCAGGACCACCACCGGCGCCCACCCTTCCGATTCCCGGCGGGCGACCGCCACCAGCTCCTCCCCCGCCATGAGCCGGGCCAGCTCGCCCGGCTCGCCGTCGCCCTCGGGCACCGTCCGCCCGTGTACCGCGTGGCCGCGGCCGGC
>DATCWW010000215.1:0-5265 GCA_036566145.1 Gemmatimonadales bacterium | reverse complement strand
CCTGCCGGTGGACGCGGCGGGCGGAGCCGGGTCGTCGACCGAGTCTCCCGACGCGACCAGCCGGCTCAGCTCGTCGCGCAGCGGATCGCCGTCGGCCAGCGGCGCGGCGCCCAGCGCGGCCATGGCGTCCGCCATCTTGCCGAACCGCTCGGCGCGGTCCTTGGCCAGCATCCGGAGGATCGCGGCTTCGAGGTCGGGATCACACTCGGCGCGGAGCTCCGCGGGCGGCCGAGGGGCGCGCTCCACGTGCGCCTGCATCACGGTGAAGGTGGAACCCTCGAACGGCGGCGATCCCGTGATCATCTCGTAGGCCACCGCGCCCAGGGCGTACTGGTCCGAGGCCCAGGAGACTTCCCCGCCCCGACACTGCTCGGGGCTCATGTACGCCGGCGTGCCCACCAGGGCGCCGCTCTGGGTCTGGCTCGGCCGCTCGGCGGCCTTGGCGATGCCGAAGTCGGTGACGACGGCGTCGCCGTCCTCGTCGATCAGGATGTTGGCGGGCTTGATGTCGCGATGCACGACGCCCGCGCGGTGGGCGTAGGTCAGCCCCGCCGCGACCTGCCACAGGATCGAGCGCACGATGGGCAGCGGAAGCCGGCCGGCCCGTCCGATCACCTGATCCAGCGAGCGGCCGCGCACGTACCGCATCACGAAGTAGTGCAGTCCCTCGCCGTGGCGCACCGCGTAGACCGGCACGATGTGCGGGTGGTGCAGGCGGGCGATGGTGACCGCCTCCTGGCGGAAGCGCTCGGTCATGCCGTCGCCCAGCAGCACCGCGGGCGACATCACCTTGATCGCGACCTGACGGTCGAGCGCGAGATCGTGGGCCAGGAAGACCGCCGCCATCCCGCCTCGTCCGAGCTCGGGGCCGATCTCGAACTCGCCGGCGGTCGCTCGCCGCAGGCGCTCCACCATCTCGTCCCAGGGGGACGGCGCGACGGGCACCGGGTCGGGGAGCAGGATCGGCGCGGCGGTGGCGCCGCAATCGGGACACACGCGGTCGGACTCGAGCAGGGGCCGGGAGCACACGGTGCATGGCGCCCATGCCGTCCCGCACTGGGCGCAAAACCGGTCTCCCGGACCGAGATCGCCGCCACAACGAAGACAGGTGAGGATTGCCGACATGATGCCCCGGGTGCTGCAGAGTAAAGCCCAATATTGAAGCGAAGTTGGAGGGGGCGCAACGTGGGCCGGATCACCTCTTGAGATCTGCTTGATACCTCTGCGCCAGACTTTGCACTAATGGAGAAGTGTCGGCCTTTCACTCTGAACCGAGGCAGTACGATGGCCCCCGACCGCCGCGCCCTGTTCGAAGCCGCCTACGGCGCCCTGATGATCCGCAACGCTCCCTCCCAACCGGCTCGGCGGCCGGTGCCGCCAGCCGGAGCCGATCAGTCCTCTAATACGTTGCCCGCCAACAGCTTAGCAGACGGTGTCGGGCCGGCGCCGAGGACCCGCTCCTGAGAACCCTGCTCGACCTCCCGACCGCGCCGGCCCCGGAGATCTTCACCCTTCCGGGGCTGGTGGCGGAACGGCTCACGCCCGAAGACCGGCACCAGCTCCGCCGGATCGACCGCGACCCGGCGGTCATGGCCTTTATGGGCGGGGTCCGGACCCCGACCGCCACCGACGCCTACCTGGAGCGGAACCTGGAGCACTGGGTGGAGTACGGGTTCGGGATCTGGGTGCTGCGCGATCCCGATTCGGGCGCGCTGATCGGCCGGGCGGGGCTCCGGCACATCCTGGTGGAGCAGAGCGATGAGGTCGAGCTGGCCTACGCGCTGCTCCCCCAGTGGTGGGGCCGCGGCCTCGCCACCACCGCCGCGCGAGCCTGCGTCACCATCGCGCGGGAGTGGATCGGATTGCCGTCCGTGGTCGCGCTGGTCCAGCCCGACAACACCCTCTCCCGCCGGGTGCTGGCCAAGGCCGCCTTGGTCCGGGAGCGTGAGGTCACCCACCAGGGCCGCCCGCACCTGCTGTACCGCACCGACTGATAAGCCGCTCGGCCCGTCTTGTTGTCGCCACCGGCGCGTCGTATGTTGGCGGCGACATGGAGCCTGAACCGCCCGCAACGCCCCCGCCGCCGCCGCCGACACCCGAGCGGCGTCGCTTCCTGAGCCGGCTGTCGATCGGACTCTCCGCCGCCATCGCGGCGGTGATGGGCGTGCCGGTCGTGGGATTCCTGCTCTCGCCGCTCACCCGGCGCACCCCGCGGGTGTGGCGCCCGGTGGGCCGGGTGGACGGGTTCAAGGTGGGCGAGACGGTCAACGTCGCCTTCGAGGATGCATCGCCGCTGCCCTGGGCCGGGGTCACGGCCCGCACCGCTGCCTGGCTCCGGCGTGACGACGAGAGCCACTTCACCGCCTACTCGGTGCACTGCACCCATCTCGGGTGCCCGGTGCGCTGGGTGGCGGACGCGGGTCTCTTCCTCTGCCCTTGCCACGGCGGCGTCTATTACGCCGACGGCACCGTCTCCGCCGGCCCGCCGCCGAGGGCGCTGCCGCAGTACCCCGTGCGCGTGAACAACGGGCAGGTGGAGATCCAGACCAGCCCCATCCCCATCGCCTGACGGCCGGTGCGTCGCCTTCTCGCCTGGCTGGACGATCGCAGCGGCCTCATCACCTGGCTCCGCCACGCGCTGGAGCATCCGGTACCGCCGAGGACGGGGTGGTGGTACGTCTTCGGCAGCGCGACCTTCATCGCCTTCGTGCTGCAGGTGGTGACGGGGATCGCGCTGGCCACGGCGTACGTTCCGTCCAGCGGGCAGGCGTACGACAGCCTCCGCTTCATCTCCGAGCAGGCGCTGCTCGGCCGGTTCCTCCGGGGCATGCACTACTTCGGCGCCTCGGCGATGGTGCTGCTGATCGGAATCCACGTCTCCCGCACCTACTGGATGGCGGCCTACAAGTTCCCCCGGGAGCTGAGCTGGCTCTCTGGCGCGGTGCTGCTGCTGCTCACTCTGGCGCTGGCCTTCACCGGCCAGCTGCTCCGCTGGGACCAGAACGCGGTCTGGTCGGTGATCGTGGGCGCGGCCCAGGCCGGGCGGATGCCGATCGTCGGCGGCGAGCTGGCGCGCTTCCTCCTGGCCGGCGACACCATCGGGGGGGCCACGCTCAGCCGGTTCTTCGCCTTCCACGTCTTCTTCATTCCCGCGCTGGTGTTCGCCCTGGTGGGGCTGCACCTGATGCTGGTGCTGCGGCACGGCATCAGCGAGCGGCCGCGCGACGGCGAGCCGGTGGATCCCGCCACCTACCGCGACCGCTACCAGGAGATGCTCAAGCGGGAAGGCGTGCCGTTCTGGCCCGACGCCGCCTGGCGCGACGTGGTCTTCGGCGCGGCGACGGTGGCGACGGTGGCGCTCCTCGCCATCGTGGTGGGCCCACCCGCCCTGGGATCGCCGCCGGATCCCAGCATCCTGGAGGCCTATCCCCGCCCCGACTGGTACCTGCTCTGGTACTTCGCGGTGCTGGCGATGGCGCCGGAGCACCTCGAGAGCATCATCATCATCCTGGGGCCGCTGGTCTTCGGCGCCTTCCTGCTGCTGGTGCCGGTGTTCAACCGCGGCGAGCGGAGCGTGCGCCGGCGCCCCTGGGCGGCCCTCGTGGTGGTGTTCATCTGGACCACCATCGCCGCCTTCTGGTACGCCGGGGAGCGGGCCGAGTGGTCCCCCGATTTCTCGGCCAAGCCGCTGCCGGCCTCGGTGCTGGGGAACGCGACGCCGGAGGACATGGAGGGCGCCCGCCTCTTCCACAGCAAGGGCTGCGAATACTGCCACGCCATCGCGGGGTACGGGGGGAAGCGGGGTCCCGACCTCACGGCGGTGGGCGGACGGATGACCCACGACCAGATCGTCGCCCGGATCACCAACGGCAGCCCCAGCATGCCGGCTTACACCCGGATACTGCGCCCGGACGAGGTGCAGGTCCTCGCGGAGTTCCTGGTGCGGCGGAGGTAAGGGGCAGCACCGGCCAACCTTCCGGCGCCCCCGGCTGTCCAAGAGCGAGCGACCCGGCCGGCCGTGCCGGTCCCGTCGCCCACTCAGCGAGGACCACCCCGTGAGCCCCTTCGGTCTCAGCGAGATTCGCGGCGCGTTCCGCGGTCTCCGACGCTCCCCCATCATCGCGCTCTCCGCGGTCGCCTGCATCGCGCTGGGCCTCGGCTCGACGGCCGCCATCTCCAGCGCGGTGGATCGGGCGCTGGTGCAGCGCCTTCCGTTCCGCGCGCCGGAGCGGATCGTCACCGTCTACCGGACCACGCCGCACTTCGACACCGGTCCGTTCTCGCCGCTCAACTACCTCGATCTCGCCCGGCTCTCCACCAGTGTGTCCCAGCTCGCGGCCATCGGCTTCGGAACCGGCCTCCTGGCCCTGCCGAACCAGGCGTTGCAGGTGGATCTCAAGCGGGCGAGCGGGAACCTCTTTCCGATGCTCGGCGTCAGCGCGCTCCGCGGCCGCCTCATCCTGCCCGAGGACGACGGCACCGACCGCGAGCCGGTCGCGGTGCTGAGCGAGGAGTTCTGGCAGGAACGGTTCGGCGGGGACCCGGCCATCGTGGGCCGGGCCATCCGGCTCGACGGCGTCTCCCACACGGTGGTGGGCATTCTCCCCAGCCGCTTCGGTGTGCCGCACGGTGCCCAGGTGGCCCGGGCGCAGGTCTGGGTGCCGATGCGCTTCACGGAGGAAGAGCGGGCGATGCGGAACAGCAACTTCCTGCTCGTCATGGGCCGCCTCCGCGACGGCGCCACGCCGGCCTCGGCGCAGGCGGAGCTGGCCGGGCTCTTCGACGGGATCGTGGCCGAGCATCCCGATCTCCGGGGCGAAGGTCTGCGGGTGCTTCCGCTGCAGGCCGAAGGGACCCGCACGGTGCGCGCGCCGCTCCTCCTCATCTTCGCCGCGGCCACCATCGTGCTGCTGATCGCGGCCGTGAACGTCGCGAGCCTGCTCCTGGCGCGCGGGGTGCAGCGCAGCCGAGAGATCGCCATCCGCACGGCCCTGGGCGGCACGAGGGTCCAGGTCATGCGGCCCGCGCTGATGGAGACCGTCGTGCTCACTACGATCGGTCTGGGCCTCGGCATCGCGCTCGCCTGGGCCGGGGTGCGGTCGATCGGGGACATGGCGGCGCAGCGGCTGCCCCAGCTCGCCGGGCTCGCGATCAACATCCGGATCGTCTGCTTCGCGATGGGGCTGGCGGTGCTGGTCGCCCTGCTCGCGGGGCTGATGCCGGCCTGGCGCGGCGCCGCGGCCGATCCGCTCGATGCGCTCCGCG
>DATCWW010000207.1:0-5563 GCA_036566145.1 Gemmatimonadales bacterium | reverse complement strand
CGGCGCGCGTGCCCTGCGCGACCGGGTGACCGCCGCGGGCGGGACGGCCGAGTGCTTCGCCGCCGATCTCACCGATCCGGTCGCGGCGCGCGAGCTCCCGCGCCGGGTCGCCGAGCGGTTCGGCCGGCTCGACGTGCTGGTCAACTCCGCGGCGGTCATGCACCGCCTCGCCTTCGAGGAGACTTCCCCCGAGCAGTACGACGCCACCTTCGACCTGAATCTCCGGGCGGTCTTCTTCTGCACCCAGGGCGCCGCCCCCGCGCTGCGGAAGGCGCACGGCAAGGTCGTCAACATGGCCGACCTCGGCGGCCTCGAGCCCTGGCCCGGATTCGCCGCCCACTCGGTCAGCAAGGCGGGCGTGGTGATGCTGACCAAGGTCCTGGCCCGCGCGCTCGCGCCGGACGTGACGGTGAACGCGATCGCGCCGGGCGCCGTCCTCGTCCCCGACGAGTACGACGCCGCCGAGCGGGATCGGCTGGCCCGCACCACGCCGCTCGCCCGGCTGGGCCGGCCGGAGGACGCCGTGGCCGCCCTGCTGTACCTGCTCGAGGGCGGCGACTACGTCACCGGCGAGGTGCTGGTGGTCGATGGCGGCCGACTCCTCCGCTAGGGTCGTCCTCCGCGACGTCGCGATCGTCGGTGGCGGGTGCTACGGCACCTTCTACGCCGGCCAGCTGATCCAGGCCCGCGAGCGCGGGAAGGCCGAGTACCGTCGGCTGCTGGTGATCGACCGCGACCCGGACTGCCGGTTCGCCCGGGAGCTCGGGCCGGGCGACGACCGCGAGCTGGTGGTGGAGGACTGGGACCGGTACTTCGACCGCTGGCTCGCCCGGGACGACGACGGCGCGGGCGACGCCATCGTGCCCTCGCCGCTCATGCCCCATCTCATGTTCGCCTGGCTCTCCCGCCGCGCCCGCGCCCGGTGGCCGGGACGACTGGTGGAGCATCGCCCGCTCGAGCTCGACGCCGAGACTCCCTATGACGTGCTCGCGCCCGACGGCACCCGCTACGTCTCGTTTGCCGACTGGCTCTGCCCGGTGCACTGTATCGAGCCGGCGATCTGCCCGGTGATCAGGGCGCCCCGGAGCTGGGAGATCTCCGACGCCGCCGAGCGGCTGGTGGAGCGGCGGGCCCGCCAGGCGCCGTCCGCCGGGCCCGTGCTGTTCGTCTGCCGCCACCGGGTGCACGGAGTGGGAATGTTCGACGTCTCCGCGGTCCTGGCCGGCGACGCCACCGTGGCCCAGGCCGGCGCCGCGGCCGAGATCGGGGTGGTCGTGGGCACCGTCTCGGCGTGCCATGGGGCGTTGAGCCTGCTGCACTTGGGCGGGACGGTCTGACCGGCAGCGGCTGCGGGAACCCTTGAGCGTTCTATATTTGGACGATGCAGGTGACCGCCCCGCCGCCGTCCGCGGCGGGTCGGTCATGGGGCACACCGAGGCAGGGGAGCCGCATGACCCGTATGGAGGAGCTCGATCTCATCATCATCGGCGCCGGGCCCGCCGGGCTCTGCGCGGCCTTGTATGCCGGTCGCGGTATGCTCAAGGCCGTGGTGCTGGAGCGAGGTGTGCCGGGCGGCGAGCTGCTCAACACCGAATGGATCGACGACTACCCGGGCTTCGAGCACGTCCTCGGCCGGGAGCTGGCGGCCAAGATGGCCGATCACGCCGTGCGGTTCGGGGCCGATATCCGGCAGGAGAACGTCGAGGCGATCGCGCGGCGGGCCGACGGGACGTTCGAGGTGACCACGTCGAGCGGGAGCGTCTACGAGGCGCCGGCGGTGATCCTCACCGCGGGCGGCACCCCCACCAAGCTGGAGGTCCCCGGCGAGCAGGAGTACGCCGGGCGCGGCGTGTCCTACTGCGCGGTGTGCGACGGCGCGTTCTTCAAGGGAGAGACCCTCGCAGTGATCGGCGGCGGCGACGCCGCGGTCGAGGAGGCGGACTACCTCACGCGCTACGCCGCCAAGGTGTACGTGATCCATCGGCGGGACGAGTTCCGTGCCTCCAAGATCCTGCAGGAGCGGCTCTTCGCCAATCCCAAGATCGAGGTGATCTGGAACAAGCGGGTGACGGAGCTCAAGGGCGGAGCCGCGGGACTGCAGTCGGTCGAGCTGGAGGATACGGTGAGCGGCAAGCACAGCTCGCTCGCCGCCAACGGCTGTTTCATCTTCATCGGCTTCCGCCCCAACACCGGGCTGATCCGGGAGCACTTCCGCCACGACCCGGCGGGCTACATCATCACCGACGATCGGATGATGACCTCCATCCCCGGGCTCTTCGCGGCCGGCGACCTCCGGGTCCAGCTGACCCGCCAGATCACCACGGCGGTGGGCGATGCGACCACCGCCGCGATCGCGGTGGAGAAGTACCTGGCCGAGCGGCGCTCCCGGGTCGAGGATAAGGCGAACGTCGGTGTCTGACATCGAGATCGTCACTCTGCCCAACGGGCGCTTCGCGGAGAACTGCTACCTCGCCGCGGACCGGGACGCGCGCGAGGCCGTGATCATCGATCCGGGGGAGGAGCCGGAGACGTTCCTGGCCGAGCTCGATACCCGGGGCTGGAGTCTCCGTGCCATCTGGCTGACCCATGCCCATATCGATCACATCCTCGGCGTCGAAGCGGTGAAGCGGGCGACCGGGGTGCCGATCCACCTCCATCCCGACGACCGGCAGCTCTACGAAGCGCTGCCGCAATTCGGTGAGTGGATCGGCCTTCAGGTGGGCGCGCCTCCCGCACCCGAGCACGAGCTTCAGCCTGGGGAGCGGCTTCGGGTCGGCCGCTGCGAGTTCGAGGTGCGGCACACGCCGGGGCACTCTCCCGGGAGCGTCAGCTTCGTGGGCGATGGGGTCGTCTTCGGCGGCGACGTGCTCTTCAACGGCTCGATCGGCCGCACCGATCTGCCGGGCGGCGATCACCCCACGCTCCTTGCCAGCATCCAGACCCACTTCCTCTCCCTTCCCGACAGCACGGTGGTCTACAGCGGGCATGGACCCGAGACCACGATCGGCGTGGAGCGCCTGACCAATCCCTGGCTCACCGGGAGCCTCCGGGCGTGAGCCGGTCGCTGCGGGCTCCCCGCGGGGCGGAGCCGCCGGTTGGGCCAACGCCGCGGTGTCAGCGCTGCGGGTTCGAGCTCCGCGAAACCCGTCCGATGGGCTGCAAGAGTCCCTGCACCAACTGCGGCACGGTCTACCCCCTGGGGGATTGCTCTGACTGAACGCGCCGCCACCGGGATCCTCGATCTGGAGCCGATCGCGGGCGCCGCGCCGGCGGCGCTCGACATCGCCCGGATCGCGCTGCCGCCACGGCTCCGGCCGGCGGCGTCGGTCGGCGTGCTCGACATCACCGAGTTCTTCGGCGACACCACCGGCGGGGTGCGGACCTATCTGCTGGAGAAGGCGCAGTACGTCCAGCGGCATCCGGCGCTGCGCCAGGTGCTGGTGGTACCCGGCGCGCGGGACGAGATCCTGGAAGCCGGGGGCGTGCGCTGTTACCGGCTGCACGGACCGTACATCCCCACCCAGAAGCCCTACCGGTTCATGCTCGCGACCCGCTCCACCAGCCGGATCGTCGCCCACGAGCGGCCCGACCTGATCGAGGTCGGCAGCGCGTGGTGTGCGCCGTGGCTGGTCCACCTCGCGACCCGGCAGCTTCGGGTGCCGGCGGTCTGGTTCTACCACAGCAACTTCCCCCGGGTCATCGCCCCCCAGCCGCGCGACGCGGGGTGGGCCCGCCGCACCGCCACCAATCTGGCCTGGCGCTACGTCCGCCGCCTGGGTCGCATGGTCGAGGCGACGATCGCGCCCTGCCGAGCCCTGGCGGCCGAGCTGAGCGAGGCCGGATTGCGGAACGTCACCCACGTCCCGCTCGGCGTGAACCTGGAGCGGTTCACTCCTGCCCGCCGAGCCCATGCCGCCGATACCCGGCACCGCTTCGGCCTGGATGATCGTCCCTTCGCGCTGTACGTGGGCCGGATGGCGGTGGAGAAGGATCTCGACGTCCTGCTCGACGCCTGGCCCGAAGTCGAGCGTCGCACCGGCGTCCGTCTGGTGCTGGTCGGGATGGGGCCCGCCCGGCGGCGCCTCATGCGGAGCCGCGGCGGGCAGCGCGCGCTCTGGCTGCCCTACGAGGCCGACCGGGACCGCCTCGCCGACCTCTACGCCGCCGCCGAGCTGGTGGTCGCGCCCTGTCCCATCGAGACGTTCGGCCTGGCCGCGCTCGAGTCGCTGTCGAGCGGCGTGCCGGTGCTCGCCGCCGACCGCGGCGGAGTGGCGGAGACGGTGGAGCGCTCGGGCGGCGGCCGTCACTTCGCGGCGGGAGACCGCGCCAGCCTGATCGAGACCGCGGTCGCAATGCTCCAGGGCGACCTGGCGGCGCTCGGCGCGCGGGGGCGTGCCTACGCGGCGGCGCACCACGGCTGGGACGGAGTCTTCGATCGGCTCTTCGAGGTATACCGGCGAGTTCTCCGGCGGTGAGTCTGCTGGTCTCGATTCACGACGTGACCCCGTCGCTCGCGCCGGCGGTCGAGCGGCTGTGGGCTCTCTGCGCCGAGCGCGGCGTCGTTCCCGCCCTCCTGGTGGTCCCCAACTGGCATGGCGAATGGGATCTCTCGAGCCATCCCGAGTTCGTGCGCTGGCTGCGCGAGCGGGCGGCGGCGGGCGCGGAGATCGTGCTCCACGGCGAGCGGCACGACGAGGTGGGACTGCCGCGGACTCCCACCGACAGCGTCCGGGCCTGGGGCCGCACCGACCAGGAGGGCGAGTTTCTCGGCCTCGGTCGTGAGGCGGCGCGAGAGCGAATCGAGCGGGGCACGGCGCTGCTCCGCATGCTCGGGCTCCGCCCCGTCGGCTTCATTCCGCCCGCCTGGCTGGCGCGCGAGGAAGGTCATGCCGCCGTCGCCGACGCGGGACTCGGCTTCAGCGAGGACGAGACCGGGATTCGCTTCTATCCCGGGGGCCGGCGGCTCGCGTCGGCCGCGGTGCGGTGGAGCAGCCGGGGGCGCTTGCGGCCGTGGGGCTCGGTAGTGGTGGCCCGGGGACGCTGGCGCCTCCAGCGCGAGGGGCCCTACCCGCGCCTCGCCTTCCACCCCCAGGACCTCGACCACCGCGCCGTCGCCGCCGAGCTCGGACCGACGCTGGAGCGCTGGCTCACCCGCCACCAGCCGATCTCCTACGAGGCGCTGCGCCGCCGGGTTCTCGCCTCGACGTCCGCGCAGGGGGGCGCCGCGTGACGGTTGTGCAGGCGCACCTCGTCTGCCTCGCGCTGGTGCTGGCGGACCTGGTGGCCCGCGCCTGGCGCATTCAGTGGATCCTCCGCGGCCTCGACCATCCGGTCCGATTTTCCGACGCCTTCGTGCTGAATGCCTTCGGCGACGCGGCCTGCGCGCTCACCCCGCTGCGCCTCGGCGGCGAGCCGGCCCGCCTCGCCGGCATGCTCCGGAGCCGAGTCCCGGCGACCGCCGCGTTCGTCGGCATCAGCCTCGAGGTGCTCGCGGCCTGGCCGGTGATCCTCCTGGCCGCGGGGTGGCTGGTCTGGCGCTTCGCGCCCGAGTGGTGGGAGGTGG
>DATCWW010000204.1:0-33412 GCA_036566145.1 Gemmatimonadales bacterium | reverse complement strand
GGCGAGCTGCGCCAGGCCTCGTGGGAGGAGGCCCTGGATCGCGCCGCGGAGGGATTCCAGCGCACCAAGGCCCGGTACGGTGGCGATGCCATCGGCACCTTCAGCTGCTCGAAGGCCAGCAACGAGATGAACTACCTCGCGCAGAAGCTGGTGCGGGTCGGCTTCGGTACCCACAACGTCGACAGCTGCAACCGAACGTGACACGCTCCTAGCGTCGTCGGTCTGGCGACGGTGTTCGGTGCCGGTGGGGGCACGAGCTCCTACCGAGAGGTGGAAGAGACGGACGTCATCTTCCTGTGGGGGGCGAACGCCCGGGAAAATCACCCGATCTTCTTCCACCACGTCCTCAAGGCGATCCACCGGGGTGCCCGGATGTTCGCCATGGATCCCCGGCGAACCTCCTCGGCGCAGTGGGCCGACCAGTGGCTCGGCCTCAACGTGGGTAGCGACATCGCGCTGGCCAATGCGATGGCGCGGGAGATCATCCACGCGGGCCTCGCGAATCAGACGTTCATTCAGCGGGCGACCAGCGGCTTCGAGGCATACGCCGCCGCGGTCGAGCCCTACACACTCGAGGTCGGACAGCGGGAGACCGGCGTCCCGGCCGACGTCATTCGCGCCACGGCACATGCTTACGCCCGTGCCGATCGCGCCGTGATCTGCTGGACCCTCGGCATCACCGAGCACCACAACGGGGTCGACAACGTTCTTGCGCTCATCAACCTGGCGCTCCTCACCGGACATGTGGGCAAGTACGGGTCGGGGGTGAATCCGCTTCGGGGTCAGAACAACGTGCAGGGCGGCGGGGACATGGGGGCCATCCCGAATCGCCTCGTGGGCTTCCAGGATTGGACGAAGGATACGGAGGTCCGGGCCCGGTTCGAGCAGGCGTGGGGGGTGAAGCTGAAGCCGGAGTATGGCTGGCACATGACGCAGATGTTCGAGGCGGCCGAGCGGGGAGAGCTTCGCGCCATCTACGCCATCGGCGAGAACCCCGCCCAGGCGGAGGCCGATCAGCACCGGGCAGAGCGCCTGCTGACGGGCCTCGATCACCTGGTGGTCCAGGACATCTTCCTCACCGCGACGGCACGCCTGGCTCACGTGGTGCTTCCCGCCTCCTCCAGCTGGTGCGAAGCGGAGGGGACGGTCACCAACAGCGAGCGGCGGGTGCAGAGAGTGCGCAAGGCGTTGGAGCCGCCGGGCAACGCCCGGGACGACCTCTGGATCATCTCCGAGCTGGCCCGGCGGATGGGGCATGACTGGGGGCATCCGAGCGCCGAGGACGTGTGGAACGAGGTCCGACGGATGGCGCCGATCTTCGCCGGGATGAGCTACCAGCGGCTCGAGCGCGAGGGCGGGCTGCACTGGCCCTGCTTCAACGAGAGCCACCCGGGAGAGCTCTTCCTCCACAGCCGGCTGTGGAACGACCCCATCGTCGGACCCTTGGCGCCGTTCTCGGTCGTCGAGCACGATCCACCGCTCGAGCGGCCGGACGCGGAGTACCCCTTCCTGCTCACGACCGGCCGGCGGCTGGACTCGTACAACACCGGGGTGCAGACCGGCGGCTTTACCTCACCCCTCAGGCGCGGGGAAACGCTGGACATCTCGCCGGAGGACGCCGAGCGGCTGGGCATCCTCGACGGCGATCCGGTACGCGTCACCTCCCGGCGCGGCAGCGTGGTGGCGCCGGCTCGCCTCGATCGGTCGCTCCGGTCCGGCCTCGTCTTCATGACCTTCCACTTCCAGGACGAGGTGCGGGTCAACCTGCTCACCATCGACGAGACCGATCCCAAGTCCGGCACGGCGGAGTTCAAGGCTTGCGCCGTCCGGGTGGACCCGGTGCGGGCCTCGGAGCAGGTCACGACCGCCGCCGGCCACGCCGTCGGACACGGAGGCTAGGTGGACCTGCACCTGCTCGATGCGGAGCCCACGGCCGAGGAGCGCGCGGCGGTGGACGCCCTCCTGGGCGAGCCTCGCTCGGGGTGGGAAGGCGGCGACCGGGACGAGAGTCGCGACGCCTTCACCTCGGCGGGCGGCCACGAGGCGCGGGCCCTTCGCCACCTGCTGCTCCCCGCGCTGCAGGCGGTGCAGGCGCGGGTCGGCTGGGTGAGTGAAGGCGCGCTCAATTACGTCTGCCAGCGGCTGTCGGTCCCGCCCGCCGACGCCTATGGTGTGGCCACCTTCTACGCTCTGCTGTCGACCGTGCCTCGGCCGGCGTGCATGCTCCACGTCTGCGATGACATCGCCTGCCGCTGCAGGGGGGCCGAGGAGCTGTGCGCCGAGCTGGAGCGGACCGTCGGCCCGGCCTATCACGTCCCGCACGGCGACCACGTGGATCTGGATACGGCCCCCTCGGGCTGGCTGCGCAGCCCCTGTCTGGGTCTCTGCGAGCAGGCTCCGGCCGCCATGGTCACCGTGGCCGGGCCGAAGCCGGTGGAGCGGTTGTTCGGGAACGCCAACGTGGCCGGCCTGTCCCGGATCCTGAAGGGCGACCTCGCGCCGTCGCTGGAGCCGCGGCCACGCCTCTGGCAGGCGGGCGACCCGTACCTTCGGCTGCTCAGACGGGTGGACGTGACCGACCCGACGAGCCTCGACGCCTATCGGGCCCACGGCGGCTACGAGGCGCTGCGCCTCGCGTTCACCCTCGGTCCGGAGGGTGTCATCCGCGAGGTCAGCGACGCCAAGCTCATGGGCCGGGGCGGGGCGGCGTTCCCCACCGGTCGGAAGTGGGAAGCGGTCGCGCGCCAGCCGGTCCGGCCCCACTTCCTCATCTGCAATGCCGACGAGTCCGAGCCCGGCACCTTCAAGGACCGGGTGATCATGGAGGGCGATCCCTTCGGCCTCGTCGAGGCCATGACGATCGCAGCCTTCGCGACGGGCTGCGAGCAGGGGTACATCTACATCCGCGGCGAGTACCCGCTCGGCGCCGAGCGACTGCAGACCGCTATCGACGTCGCGAGGGCGCGCGGCCTGCTGGGCGACAACATCATGGGCCAGGGGCTGCGGTTCGACCTCGAGATCCGGCGCGGCGGCGGGGCGTACATCTGCGGCGAAGAGACCGCGGTCTTCAACTCGATCGAAGGGTTGCGGGGCGAGCCCCGCAACAAGCCGCCGTTCCCGGTCAACGTCGGCGTATTCGGAAAGCCGACGCTGATCAACAACGTCGAGACCCTGGTGAACGTGCTCGAGATCCTCCGCATTGGAGGACCGGGCTACGCCGCCATCGGCACACCGGGGTCAACCGGACCCAGGCTCTTCTGCCTGTCCGGGTGTGTCACCAGGCCGGGCGTCTATGAGGTGCCCTTCGGGACGACCCTGCGGCAGATGTTGCATCTGGCCGACGGGGTGGCCGGCGGGCGGCCCCTGCAGGGCATCCTTCTGGGTGGCGCTGCCGGGATCTTCGTGCGGCCGGACGAGATCGACATGCCGCTCACCTTCGAGGGTACCCGGGCGGCCCAGGCGACGCTCGGCTCCGGCGTCATCATGGTATTCGACGACACGATCGACATGGTGCCGATTCTGCTTCGCATCGCGGCCTTCTTCCGCGACGAGTCCTGCGGTCAGTGTGTACCCTGTCGGGTCGGGACGGTTCGGCAGGAGGAGGCGCTCCATCGCATCCGGTCGGGGCGCATACGGGGTGACATGAGCGACGAGCTGGCACTGCTCGACGAGATCGGATTGGCAATGAAGGACGCATCCATCTGCGGCCTCGGACAGACCGCTTACAGCGCAGTCGAGTCGGCGATCAAGCGGCTCCGGCTGTTCGATGGGAGTGCCCGATGACGTTGGAACGTCCGCTGACCGGAGAGCGACCCATGATTGCGTCCGGCCCACTGCTCGTTCCGCTGCGCCCGCCACCCCGGACCGTCGAGATCACCATCGACGGCGCGACGGTGCTGGCGCCCGAAGGCAGCACAATTCTCGACGCCATCCGCTCCCAGGGCAAGGAGACCCCGACGATCTGCTACCTCGAGACGCTCCACCCGGTCAACGTGTGCCGGGTCTGCGTGGTCGAGCTCGAAGGGTCGCGGGTGCTGGTGCCGTCCTGCTCCCGCCCGGTCGAGCAGGGGATGGTCGTGAAGACCGATTCCGAGCGGGTCCGCCACAGCCGGAAGATGGTCCTGGAGTTCCTGGCGTCGTCGGTAGACCTCTCCACGACCCCGGATGTGGACCGGTGGGTCGCCGACTACGGGGCAAAGCCGGAGCGGTACGGACCGCCCCAGCCGCCCAGCCCCGCCGGCTGGCGTGACAGCCTGCAGCCCGGGCATCACGCGCCGCCGAATCCGGATTACGCCGCGACGGTGGCGCAGCCGATCAAAGTGGACAACGAGCTCTACGTCCGCGATTACGGCAAATGCGTCCTCTGCTACAAGTGTGTCGAGGCCTGCGGCAAGGACTACCAGAACACCTTTGCCCTGACCGTCGCCGGCCGCGGGTTCGACGCCCGGATTTCGACGGAGTTCGCGGTGCCACTTCCCGATTCGGCCTGCGTGTACTGCGGCAACTGCATCGCCGTCTGTCCCACCGGCGCGCTCATGTTCTCGAGCGAGCGGGACCACCGGGACGCGGGGACCTGGGACGAATCCCGCCAGACGGTCACGACGACCATCTGCCCCTACTGCGGCGTGGGCTGCAACCTCGAGCTGCACGTGCAGGATAACGAGATCGTGAAGGTGACCTCACCCTTCGACCACGAGGTCACTCGCGGCAATCTCTGCATCAAGGGGCGCTTCGGCTGGCGCTACGTGCAGAACCGTCCGCCCCACGCCCAGGGCGACGGGCGAGGGAAGCGCTAGGGCCGTCGAGCCGTGTACGCGCCGGGGTTGATCGCGGCAGCCGTCCACGTCCTCCTGGTCGGCTCCGCGCCCTCCGCGCCCTCCGCACCCCCCGCACCCTCCGCCAGCCAGGTCCGCGCCGCCTTCCTCCACGCCTGGCACGGCTACCGCCGCTACGCCTGGGGTCACGACGATCTCGACCCCCTGAGCCGGAAGCCGCACGACTGGTACGGCGTGCCCCTGCTGATGACGCCGGTGGACGCCTACGACACCATGCTGCTCATGGGCCTCACCGACGAGGCGGCCGACGCCAAGCGGCTGATCCTGGAGCGGCTGTCGTTCGACCAGGACGTCTCGGTCCAGGTCTTCGAAGTCACCATCCGCCTGCTGGGCGGGCTGCTCAGCGCCTACGAGATGGAGGGCGATCCCCGCTTCCTCCATCTGGCCACCGATCTGGGTGACCGCCTGCTCCCCGCCTTCCGCTCGCCCACCGGCATGCCGTTCCGCTACGTGAATCTGCGAACCGGCGCGACCCGCGACCCGGTGAGCAATCCGGCGGAGATCGGCACGCTGATGCTGGAGTTCGGCACCCTCGCCCGGCTCACCGGTCGCGCCGTGTATTACAGCACCGCCAAGCGCGCGGCCGAGCAGCTCTTCGCCCGCCGGTCGGCGATCGGGCTGGTGGGCAGCACCATCGATGTCCGGACCGGCGCCTGGCAGGACAGCACCAGCCACGTCGGAGGCGGGATCGACTCCTGGTACGAGTACCTGCTCAAGTCCTGGCGCCTGTTCGGGGACGACGATTTTCGCCGGATGTGGGAGGCGAGCGTGGGCCCGATGCACCGCTGGCTCGCCGACGAGCGGTTCGGGGGGCTCTGGTACGGCCAGGCCGACATGGCGACCGGCGCCCGGACCGGCACCCGATTCGGCTCGCTCGAGGCCTTCCTGCCGGCGGCGCTGGCGTTGGCCGGCGATACCGCCCGGGCAGCCCGGCTGATGGCCTCGGTCCACCGCATGTGGACCACCTTCGGCGTCGAGCCCGAGACCCTCGACTACGCCACCATGACCATCGGCGACGAGCCCGGGTACGAGCTCAGGCCGGAGTCGCTGGAATCGGCGTACTATCTCTACCGGCTGACCGGCGACGAGCGGTACCGGACGATGGGCGGCGCGATGTGGGCGGCCATCGATCGCTGGACCCGGACCGACGCCGGCTTCGCCGTGCTGGCCGACGTGCGGACCCGGGCGAAGCGGGACCGGATGCACTCGTTCTTCTTCGCCGAGACGCTGAAGTACGCGTACCTGCTGCTGGCCCCGCCGGAGACCCTCGATCTGGGCGCGGTCGTGTTCAACACCGAGGCGCACCCGCTTCGGGTGATCCGGTCACGCGTCGGCGCCGGTCCGGCCGAACGATGAGCTAGGGGGTGACCCGCTGCGGGTGGGTGTAGACGGTGTGATTCCCACCCCGGGCAAATCCGACCAACGTGAGCCCCGCCTGCCGGGCCACCCGAACGGCGAGTCCGGTCGGCCCCGAGATGGCGGCCATGAGGGGTGCGCCGAGGACGGTGGTCTTCTGCACCATCTCGAAGCTGGCCCGGCTGGTGACGATCACGAAGCCGGTCTTGGGATCCGTGGCGGCCTTGAGCAGGGCGCCGATGAGCTTGTCCAGGGCGTTGTGCCGGCCCACGTCCTCGCGGACGACCTGCACCGTGCCATCGAGTCCCGCCCAGGCGGCCGCGTGCACCGCGCCGGCGGCGGCGTTGAGCGACTGGTGCGAGGCCAGCGTCTCGATCGCGCGCCGGATGGAGGAGCCTGAGATCGACACGCTGTCGTCCACCGGGTGGAGCTCCTTCAGCACCATCGATACGCTGTCGGCGCCGCAGATGCCACAGCCGGTCCGGCCGGTGAGTCGGCGGGTTCGCCCGGCGATCACCGCTTCGCAGGCCGGGCTCACCAGGGCCTGGATTTCGATGCCCTGGCTGTAGCGCACCACCTCCACACCCTGGAGGTCGGCCGGCGAGGCGATCAGCTCCTCGGTGAGGCTGAAGCCGAGGACGAAGTCCTCGAGATCCTGCGGGGTGGCCATCATGACGACATGGGGAATGCCGTTGTAGACGATGGCCACCGGAGTCTCCTCGGCGATCGTCTCCGTGGTCGCCGAAGCCTGTCCGTCGCGCCACCGGGTGGCGGGCAGGCTGAGGAGCGGCTGGGCGTAGCCCAGGCGGAGAAGGCCCAGCGGGTCCTGCATCTGGGAGAAGTCGATGTCGGCGGCCATGTCGAATTATACTCCCTGGGGCATCCCTGACACCCGCACTGTCCCTGCCGCCGTTCGGAAAGGTCCGCGCACGTGACCACGCTCGCCGAATCTTCCCCGGTCACATCATCCGCCGAGTCGCGCGGGGGATTCTCGACCCCCGCCATGGCGGCGCTGGCGGGCTTGGCGTACCTGTTTGCCGCCGAGCTGGGGATGACGCTCACCATGCGTCCCCAGCCGATCTCCACGCTGTGGCCGCCCAACGCCATCCTCTTCGGACTGCTCCTGCTCACCCCCCGGCGACGCTGGTGGGTCGTTCTGCTGGGCGCGTTTCCAGCCCACCTCCTGGTCGAGCTGTGGTCAGGCATTCCGCTCCCGATGATCCTCTGCTGGTTCATCAGCAACTCCAGCGAGGCGCTGATCGGGGCTCTCGTGGTCCAGGCGCTGGGTGGACGGATCGCTCGGTTCGACACCTTCCGGGGGGTCGGGGTATTCCTGGTGGCGGCCCTCACGAGCGTCTTCCTCTCCTGCTTCCTGGACGCAGGCTTCGTGCGGCTGAACGACTGGGGGTCGACCGGGTACTGGGAGAACTGGAGGGTACGGTTCCTCTCCAACCTGCTCGCCCAGCTCACCTTCGTACCCCTGATCGTCACCTGGGGTGAGGCAGGGGTGCGAGGTTTCCGCCGGCTGTCCCGTCCTCGCGCGCTCGAGGCGGCCGTGCTGGGCAGCATGCTGACGATGGTCTGTCTTCTGGTGTTCACCCGTGCGGCGCCCGAGACCAACACCAGCCCGGCGCTGCTGTATGCGCCGCTGCCGTTTCTGCTCTGGGCCGCGGTCCGGTTCGGACCACCGGCCACCAGCGGAAGTCTGCTGCTGGTGGCGCTGCTCGCCGTCGCCGGCGCGGTCGCCGGCAAGGGGCCGTTCGCGGCCGACACAGCCGCCGCCAACGTCGTGTCCGTGCAGTCCTTCTTGATCGTGGTCGCCATTCCCCTCATGACCCTGACGGCGATCACCCGCGAGCGGGCGACGGCGGAGGGGCGGGCGCGCGCGAGTGAGCAGCGGCTCAAGCTCGCGCTCGATGCGGCGCAGATGGGCACCTGGGAGTATGAGATCGGCACCGGCCGGGGCGTCTGGTCCGACAGCTCGGCGGCCCTCCTCGGGCTTCCGGCGACGGGTGACGGGACGCTGGCGCGGCTCCTCCAGCTCGTCATGCCGGAGGATCGCCCCACGGTCACCGCTGCCTTGGAAGGCGCGGCGGACGGGGGCGCGCCGTACGACGTCCAATTCCGGATCCGGCATCCCGATGGCTCGGTTCGCTGGATCCACGCCAAGGCGGCGGCCCTTCCGGATGAGGTCGGACGGCCCCGCCGTCTGATCGGCGTGAACGCCGACATCACCGAGCGCGAGATGGCGTACGCCACGGTGAGCGAATGGAAGAACCGCTACGAGGCCGCGATCCAGTCGAGCAACCAGCTGCTCTACGACTGGGACTCGCGGACCAACGATGTCCGCTACGGGGGAGATCTCGAGCGGATCCTCGGATACACCGAACAGGAGATAGGGGTCGGGCTGGCGGGCTGGGTCGAGAAGGTTCATCCCGACGATCGTCCCCGATTCGAGGCCGAGGTCGCCCGGGTCCTGGCCACCCACGACTCCTTCCGCCTCACCTACCGATTCCGGCGCAAGGACGGCCAGGTGATCTGGGTGGAGGATCGGGGGCACTTCTTCCGGGACGCCCGCGGTGTGGTGTCGCGCATGGTCGGCTTCGTCCACGACGTGACTGAGCGAACCCGGTCCGACCAGGCCGTGCGAAGCTCGGAGGAGCGGTTCTCCCTCGTCTTCCGCTCCAGCCCCCAGGCGATTCAGATCACCCGGCAGCGCGATGCCCGCATCCTGGAGGTCAACGATACCTGGGAGGCCGTGTTTGGCTACCGTCGCGAGGAGGCGGTCGGTCGGACGGCGGCCGATCTCGGGATGTTCGTCGCGCCGGGCGACCGTGAGCGACTGCTCGGGCTGCTGGATGCCGGGAATCCGGTCCGCGACTACGAGCTGGAGCTGCGGACCCACGCGGGTGAGGTCCGCCAGGTTACCATCGATGCCGAGCGGGTCGAGGTGGGCGGGGAGGCCTGCTACCTCACCTTCGTCCGCGACGTGACCGCGCGGCGGCAGGCCGAAGCCGAGGCGCAGGAGCAGCGCCTGCAGGTGACGCACCTGAGCCGGGTCGCCATGCTGGGGGAGCTGTCGGGCGCGCTGGCCCATGAGCTGAACCAGCCGCTCACCGCCATCCTGGCCAATGCCCGCGCGGCCCAGCGGCTGATGGCCCAGGAGCCTCCCGACCTGGCCGAGGTTCGGGAGATCCTGGGCGAGATCGCAGATGCCGATCGGCGGGCGGGTGAGGTCATCGCCCGCCTCCGCGCGTTCCTCCACAAGGGGGAGATGCAGCTCGGCCCGGTGGACCTCAACGAGGTGGTGTGCGAGGTGCTGACGCTGATCCACAGCGACCTGATCCAGCGGCGGGTCACAGTGGACACGAGCGGCCTGGCCCCGGACCTCCCGGGGGTCTTTGCCGACCGGGTGCAGATGCAGCAGGTGCTGCTCAACCTGCTCCTCAATGCCTGCGACGCGATCTTGCCCGACGCGCTCGACCGGCGGGTGACGATCTCGACCGCCGCGGGCGCGGATGACACGGTGGAGCTGTCGCTGGCCGATCGGGGAACGGGGATACCATCGGAGGAGATGCAGCTCATCTTCGAGCCGTTCTTCACTTCGAAGCCCGATGGGCTCGGCCTCGGCCTGTCGATCTGCCGCTCGATCGTGTCGGCCCACGAGGGACGCCTGTGGGCCGACAACAACGGGGACGGGGGAGCCACCTTCCATCTGCGGCTCCCTGTCCCGGACGCGTCCGCCGAGCAGGATTAGCGGATGGTGACGCCGAGCCCGGCGAAGAAGAGCGTCGCCACCATGTTGTCGAGGGGCCCGGCGGGCGTGTCGATGGTCGCGGCCGGCACCGCGATGCTCATCAGGCTGGGCGTCAGGAAGACCCGGTTCCCGACCCGCAGGTCGTAGCCCACTCCCACCATCACGCTGAGTCCGGTCTCCGACGCGCGAACGGTGGTCCCCTCCGTCGTGAAGACGTTCCGGATCCGGCCCAGTCCCAGCCCGGCCTGTCCGAAAAACCCACCGGGCGGTGAGGGGTGCCAGAGCACCACACCCTCGATCGCGCGAAGATAGGCGTCCGATCCCTCGATCGACTTCTGCCAGAAGACGAGCTCGCCGCCCACCCGCACGTGCTCACCCACCGTGCCCCCGGCCCGCAGGTAGCCGCTCCCCCCCCAGAACCGCTCGATCGATTCGCAGTTCTCGCAGTCGACCCGATTGCCTCCGGCGCCGGCCCCGATGGTGTACCAGGCCTGAGCGGAAAGTGGCGCTGGTGCCAGCGCCAGCAGCAGGAGCAACCGCCCGCCGGCCCTCATTGGAGCCCCCAGCGCAGATAGGCCTGGAACTGCGGCGTATCGTCGCTGACGGTCGGCTCGGTGCGGTAGGCGCTGTGCCGGTGGTAGTACAGCACCTGGCTCCCCACGGCGAGGGTCTGCGAAATGGGTATGGTGACGTCGACGGTGAATTCCTGAAGGACGTGGTCGCCAGCCAGCCCGTTGACGTTGTGGATCCACTGGGCGCGATAGCCCACCCTGGCGATCTGCTCCCGCTCCCGCGTCAGCAGCCCGCCGAGGGCCAGCCCCAGCCCGGGACCGAAATCGTAATCCCGCGCCGGACCTTCGACGAACTCCGAGTTCACCGCCGCGAGGATGATGCCCTGCGCCCGGGCGCTCGTGGCCAGTCTGAACCGGGGGTTCAGGTTGAACTGGCTGAGCACCCCCAGGTTCACGCTCTGGCCACCGACCCGATAGGCGAAGGTGTTCACGTAGTCGTAGTCCTGGGTCAGGATGAGCACGTGGCGCGGCTCCGGCCGGCTGTCGAGTCGCTTGCTGTAGAGCCGCCCGTAGGTCGTGAGCCGGCCGATGATCTTGGCGTCCCCCGCGTTCACCTGGGCGCTGAAGAGGAACACGTCGAACGGCTTGGTGTACGGCTGAGTGAACGGATCACCGTGGACGAAATCGAAGCCGATGAAGGGCTGTAGCTCGCCCTTCTCGATCCCGCCACCCTTGTCCACCAGACGGGCCCCGACTCGCATGCTTCCCCGCATCAGCTCCGGTGTTCGGGTGGACGGGTTGGGGCCGACCCGGCTCCAGTCGTGGAAGAAGAGCCGGTTGAACCCCCGCGCCGGGTTGATGCCCATGCCGGCCATCTCCTTCCAGAACCGGCTCGAGCCCGTGGCCTGGTTGTCCAGCACCAGGCCCGAAAGCTGCCAGGTCAACTCCCCCAGGGCCACGCCGCCCACTGTGGTACTGATGAAGTCGTTGAGGGACGGCCGGTGGATCTCCCCCAGGTACTCCCAGATCAAGCTCCCGATCGCGGCGAACGGAATCGACTGCCAGTAGTCATGGCCGTTGGCCCGGGCCGCGTTGAAGTTGATGTTCCCGCTGTAGGGGTGGGCGAACTGGTTGGTGCTGAAGTGGTTGGCGTCGAACTCCCAGCCCTCGCGAAGATTGTCCCCCCAGCTTGCCAGGGTGACCGCCTGGGAGGAATCCTCCACGATGTAATGGCCGAACCAGTTCACCGCGACCTGAACCAGCCCCACCTCGGCGAGAGCGGTCCAGGTTCTCATGTGTCCCTCGCAGGAGGGGCATTCGTAGTTGGTCGCCGGCGGCGCGACCTGCGCCAGGCCGGTCGCGGGCAGTAAGAGTCCGGCGACGGCCCAGCCGAGCAGCCGGCACCGACCTCTAGAACGCTTCCCCAGTCCCCAGGAAGAGGCCATTGGAGCCCTCCGCACCCCACGCGTAGTCAACGGTGATGTTGGTGGTCGATCGCTTGTTGAGCTTGATCCGGAGCCCGACGCCGTAGCCCGGGTCCACCCGTCCGAAGCGCTCGGTGGCCGGCTCGGTGGTCGCGAGGATGTTCACGAACGCCGCCGCTCCCCAGAACCCGTCACGCGACAGCGAGACCCGGTACTCCCCCTCGAGGTAGAGCTGGTTCTCGCCCCGGATCCGCCCCTGGGCGTAGCCCCGGCCGCTCCGGGCGTAGGTGTCCCAGCCGATCGACGGCAGGGCGAGATACGGAGGCTTGCCGAAGGTGAACCAGTTGCTCGCCCACACCGCGAAGACGCCCCGTGCCCCGATCCGGTTGTAGGTCCGGAACTCGGACTGGAAGCTCTGCCAATCGCTGTCGCTCCCGAGCCAGGTCGTGTGGACGCGGAAACCCGCGTTGATGTAGTAACCAGTGGTCGCATAGATGGGGCTGTCCCGATCGTCGAACACGAGATCGAGGGAGAGGCCTGAGGCGACGTTGTGGGTCTCGTGCTTGCCTCCGTTGTAGTCCACCACCGGAGACGGGAGGCCCTGCTCGAAGTTGGGGTCCACGATCTCGTAATAGTTGTCGAGGTGGTAGCCTACCCCCACAAGGACGCGCCCGGTGGCTGGCCGGTACACCGTCTGATAGATTCGGATGAGCTTGTACTCCAGCTCGTCCTTCTGCGATTCCGGTTGCGCCGGTCCGAGTCCGTAGGTCGGCTGCGACGTGTCGAGGTAGCGGTAGTCCCCTTGCAGCAGGAGCTTGTTGTGGGGGCCATAGATGTTGGAGCGCACCAGGACGTTGAACTGCTGCTTGGTGGTGTAGTTGACCGATACGGACGCATTGCTGGAATTGGTAGTCTCCTCCGGCCCCAGGCGGGTGAGCATCGTTCCCGATACTCCGAAGAGGACGCCGTAAGCCGGGTTGACCGAGAACGCCGGCAGGACCGCGATGACCACCTTGGGAGGGGTGTCCACCACCCCGCTGTCGGGCGGGCCGTGCAGGACCCGGTTCAGGATGTCCATCACGTCCCGCTGGGGCGCGCCAGCGGTGTCCCCGGCCACCTGCGCCCGGGCGACGCCCCCCTGGACCACGAGGGTGGCGACCAGCAGTCCCACAAGCCGGCGATGCCGCATGGGCCACGGTAGCCGTGCCAAGGCCGGCTGCCCATTGGACCTTGGTCGAGTGCCTGTACCGAGGTGCAGTATCGCCCGGCTCCCGCGCTACCTACCCTCAGACAGGCCCCATCCGGGGCGACCCTCACCTCCCGAGCTCCAGGAGGAGCCATGCGCTTCTCGCGACCCGTCCTCATCACGCTCACCACGGCCCTGGTCGGCGCCGCGGCCCCCGTGGATATCCCGCGACCGGATACCACCGTCTCCGGAGCCGCTCTTTCGGCCCTTCCTCCTCGGGTGGTCGCGGACAGCCCGGCGGTGGACCCCAAACTCGCCAGCGGGCTGGGCCTGTCGGTCTATCCCTCCAAGGGCCAAACCAAGGACCAGCAGGCCAAGGATGAAAAGGAGTGTTACCAGTGGGCCGGCGAGCAAACCGGCATCGACCCGAATGTGCAAGTGAACGCCGATTCCGCCGGCAAGGCCGCAGCGGCCAAGGCGGATTCGGCCGCCACTGGGGCCGCCGTCGGTGGTGCGGCCCGAGGGGCCGTGGGCGGTGCGGTCGTGGGGGGGATCGTGGGTGACGCGGGAGATGGCGCCGCGGTGGGGGCGGTCGCCGGCGGTGTAAAGGGCCGCAAGGCGCGCAAGCAGGCCGAGGCTCAAGCGGGCCAACAGGGGAAGCAGGCGGCGCAGGCAGCCAACGCGGAGTCCCGGAAGACCTTCGCCAAGTCGATGGCGACCTGCCTCCAGGGGCGGGGCTACGCGGTGAACTGAGTCAGAGCGCCACTCCGAAGGACAGGTGCAGGTGGATGCGCCGGAGCCACTGGGTCGGGAGATCCTCGACCGAGGTTCCGGCCTCGAGCGCCTGAGTCACATCATTTGGGTCGCGCTCGTCCAGCAGCGACGGGTTGAGCTTGTAAGCCATGCTCACGCCCAGGGCCCCGACCGGCGTCTGGTAGCTCAGACCGACGCCGGCTGAAAAGCGGAATGGCGCGCCCTCAGGCAACAACGGACTCTGGGCGAAGCGGTCGTCCGGCGTCCACACCCGGCCCCCATCGAGGAAGAGGTGCCCCCTCCAACCCGGGGAGAAGCCCGGGGCGGGGAAGCGGAGCTCTACCGAGCCGGTCATCCGCGCCAGGGCCCCGATCGGGGCGTAGCGGTCGGCCGTCAGCACCGTGTCCGTCCCCTCGATGTTGGCCTCCACGTCGGGAACCTTGGGTCCCAGCTTCCGGTCCCCCCACCCACGGACATCGTTGGTTCCTCCAGCCGTCATCGACTCGTCGCGCAGGTGAATGAAGGAGAAAAACGGGTCGCTTCCCGGGCCAGGTATGCTCTTGCCGAATGGGAACAGCCGCCCCAGCGTGAGACGGCCCGACAGAACCGTCGACTTGCTCAGGGGCTGAAACCGGGAGACCGACAGGTCGAGCCTTCCGAACTCCGCCGTGTTCCAGGCGGAGGGAACCGTCAGCTCCGCCGAGGGGCGGATCAGCCACCCCCGGGTCGGGTTGGAGACGTCGTCCACCCGGTTGAACGACGCGGCCAGCGTAACGCTGCTCCGGTTCTCGTGGTCCCCCAGAGAGTCGATCAGAGGCGGGTAGCGCGCGGCGAGGAGCGCCAGGAGATCGACGTCGCCCGCGGTAATGTCACCGAAGTGATACTCCTGGATGTTCCTGGCACTGAATCGGTAGCCCAGCGCGAGCGAGGAGAGCGCGGCGAGCCGGTACACCAGGGTCGCATCGATCCCGATTGCCCCGGACTGGTCGTGGAGGTCGTTGCGATACTCCGCCCACGGGCCGGCGATGAACGAGAGACGGGGGGTCAACACGTAGGGCTGCGTGAGGCTGAGCGAGACGCGCAGCAGCTGCTCGGCCTCGGTGCCGATCGTCCCCCTGCCGCTTTGACCCTCCAGGGAGGTCGTCAGACTGCGGGCGCCCCCGGTGAAGTTGGGATGGGTCCACTGCACCCGTCCGGTGAGGCCCGCGCCTTCCGAGATGTATCCCACCTCCGCCAGGGTCAGGCGGGGGCGCGACTCCTCGATCCGGATCCGAACCCCGAGCGTCGAATCGGGTGCCGGCTGAGAGTCGACGTCCACCACGGCTCGCGACAGCAGGTCCACCGCCTGCAGTCGGGTCCGGCCTTCCGCGACGGCGCTGGTAGAGAACCAGTCGCCCGTGCGGAACGGCAGCTCCCGAAGCACCACCTGGTCGGTGACCGAGGTGTTGCCCTCGGCGCGGATCTCGCCGAAGCGGATGCGCGGGCCGGGGCTCACCGCCAGGTGCACCAGCACATCGCCCGCCACCGAATCGACCTCCTGCTGCGACCGTATCGCGGCGAAGGGATACCCCCGCTCACGCAGCCAGGCCGCGGTGCGGGCCTCCGCGTCGGCGAGCTCGGCCTCGCCGAAGCGCCGTCCCTGCGCCGCGGCCAAGGTCGAGGCGAGCTCGTCCCAGCCCGCCGCGAGGTCGGCCGGGACGGTCGCCCGCCCTCCGGCGCTCAAATCCAGGGTGCGGAGCCGGAGCCACGGCCCTTCGTCGATCAGGTACATGACCCCGACCAGCGCGCCGCCCCGGTCGAGCCGGACCTCGTAGTCCACGCGCGGCCGGATGAAGCCCGACCGCCGGTAGAATCGCCTGAGCCGCACCACGTCCTTCTGCAGCTCGACCGGATCGAATCGGTAGGCGCCGGGGGAGGGAATCAGAGGTAATTCCCCGAGCCATCGGCGCACCGGGTACAGCGAGCCACGTCCCTTAACCGCCAACTGCGCGCCCAGCTCGCCATCCGAGAAGCTGCTGGTGCCGGCGAAGCGGAACCCGACCGAGGTCACCTGCGCGTCGCGCCGCACCGGAATCAGCGAGTCCTGGGCCACGGCGCTCCGGACCAGGGCCAGGAGGAGGCCGAGGGCCAGCAGGCTCTTCCCGCCGGCGGTCACCGCCGGAGCCGGAGGAAGACGCGAAACTCGTCGCCCGAGGCCTGGACGTTGAGGAGCGCGCGGCGCAGGGCGTCGTACTCCACCTCCCATTCCATGGTCGTTCGGGCGGTCTGGGTCTGGCCCGGCTCCTCCCGGGCGACGATGGGCTGGCGGAAGCCGAGGTAGAGCGGCGGTGAGACGTACTTGCCGGCCACCAGGGTCTGGCTTCCCTGACGGTCCTGAAGGATCTGGACGACGTCGAAGCCGAGGCGCCGGCCGGCGCCGCCGGCCACCGTCCCCAGCGCGGCGCCCACGGCAAGCGACGTGGTGGAAGCCAGGACGCTGCTCTCGTCGGCCGTCCCGGTGGGGTCGGTCCCAGCGGGCCGGCCGGTGGCGAGGTAGGAGCGGATGTCGTCGTCGCTCATGCGCGGCCGCGAGCCGAGGTCAACCGAGATGCGCCCGCTGTCCACCGCGACCTGGGTGGTGATGATCACACCCGACGGGGAGCCCCCGCCGGCCGTACTCCCGGAATCGGCCCGGTATTCCGCCAGCACCTGCAGCCGAGCCTGCTCGGGCGGTCCGGCGAGGACCACCTCGCCCTCGGTCACGTCGAAGCGCCGGCCGAGCAGCTCGACGAAGCTTCGGCCGGCGAGAGGCCGGATCGTGCCGTAGAGCAGGAGCGGCTCACGCGACCGCTTGCGGACCTGGAGCTTGCCCCCGACCTCGACGGCCACGGTGGGGCTGGTGCGGCGGCGAACCCAGTCGTTTCCGGCCAGGTCCACGTCCAGGTCCAGCGCCAGGGGATGCTCGTCGAGTCGCCGCGTTGCCCGCGGGGTTTCTCCGAATCTGCGCTCCAGGGTGCGCAGGTCCTCCGGAGTGAGCTCGACCTCTTCCCCACCATGCTCTCGGTTGGTGACCTGGAGATAGAAGTCGGTGTTGCGCAGCGCCAGCGTGCCGCTGACCACAGGCACGGACGCGGTACCGCCGAGGGCGAGGTTGCCCGAGACGGTGGAGCGGAGGTTCTCCGCGTCGGCCACGCGAAAGTCGGTGAACCGGCCCGTGAGGTCGAGCGCTACGGCTCCAGAATCGGTGAGCCGCGCCAGGCCCCCCACGTCCACCGTGCCTTTGCCGGATTCGATCCGGGCCGTGTCCACCCGAATGTCCCGGCCCTGCAGGCTGGCGAGCACCGCGCCGTGCTCGTACGTCGCTCCGAGCCGGGTCAGCTTCAGGCGCAGATCCGAGAGGCCGAGGGTGCCGCTCAGGTGGGGCGCCGAGAGGCTGCCGCGCGCGTGAGCGTCCAGCCGGAGCCGGCCGCGCAGCGTGGTGACCGTCGCCGGATCCATCATCCGCTCGAACGGATCGAGGTGGAAGTCCGTGGCGGTGGCGTCGAGGGTCACCTCCCCGGTGGGCGAGCGACGCACCAAGGCCGCGGCGGAGTCGTCCGCGGCGAGCGAGAGGATGAGGGGAGCCCGGGCCACGATCCGCAGGCTGTCGCCCCGGGGCTGGTGGAGGCCCAGCTCGACACCCAGACCGTCGGCAGGCCGCCAGTCCACCCCGACGGCGGCTCGGACCAGGGGCTCTCGGCGGGCTCGAAGGTCCAGCCCGACAGTCCCGGCCAGGCGGGGAGCCGCGGCGGGCCCGGTCAGCTCCAGCCCGCCGGTCGCCTCGCCTTCGAGCTCCGGCAACCCCAGCAGCTCCGTCATCCAGCCGAGTGGCACGGTGTCGAGCGCTACACGCATTCGCTGCTCGCCCCCGCGATCGACCGTCCCGTTCGCCGTGATGCGGCTCTTTTCCGAAGCGAACACGAAATCGTTCACGTGCAGGCGCGAGCTCCCCTCGTAGGCGACGGCCACCGGGTGGGCCAGCGACCACCGATCCTCCTGCGCGGTGAGCTCGAGGGTGTCGAGCGAGACCCGGCCTCGGTGACCATCGCGAGTCAGCCGGGCCGCCACTCGCGCGTGGCGGTGCGCGTCGAGGTCGGCCTCGCCCATGAGGGCGCCTCGCCCGTCGGAGTAGCTTCCTTCGAGCTGCATCCGGCTCACGCCCTGCTTGCCGCTGCTGAGTCCTTCGAGCTGCACCCGTCCCGTCCCCTGGGCCAGCGCGTAGCCGGAATCCAGCGAAGCTGCGACGGTGGCCGACAACGTCCGGATCCGATAGCTCCCGTGGGTCAGCTCCGCGGCCTGGACCTCGGCGCGCACGGCCGGACGAGTCCGGGTTCCCTCGACCGCCAACGCGACGCGACCCGAATCGATGCCGAGCGGTTCCACGCCGAGCAGCGGTCCAAGCGGAGCGAGATCGTCGATGCGGGCCTCGAGGGTTCCCTCCAGCGGCCCGCCGATCGCCGCACCGACGAGCCCGACCCTGCCGCGCGCCGCCGCCGTTCCCACGCTCGATCGCGCCCGCAACGTGTCGATCAGGAGTGCGCCCCCGTCCAGCCGCACCGTCGCCTGGAGTGAATCGACCGCGACGCCGTTGGCCTCGCCGGCGGCGGCGATGGTGCCGCCGAGGCGCATCGTCTCGAGCGATCCCCAACTCCCGCTGAAATCCACCCGGGTCCGGCCTTGCGCCCGGAGCCCCGGCCGTCGGAGCAGGGTCCCGAGGTCGCCGGCGCCGGCCTCGGCGGTCAGCCGCACGTGGGGCTGGTCCGGCTGGGGCTCCAGCGAGGCCTCGAGCCGCAGACTATCGGCATCGCCCAGGAGCCGGCCGCGCAGGTCCCAGCGGCCCTGCGCCAGCTTCGCTCGGAGCACACCGTTCCGGATGACGGTGCGATTCACCGTGGAGGAGTCCAGCGAGACCGTGGCGTCGAGCGCCATGGGACTGCCTTCCGGGGCCATGGCCTCGACCTCGAGACCGCCCGTGAGGCTGGTCTCGAGCGACGATGAGCCCAGCAGCCGTCCCAGATCAAGCGCGTCGAACCGGGCGTTGTGGAGCGCGTACCGCCTGGGCGTGTCGAACGGGCGTGCCAGAGCGCTCACCGTGACCCGTCCCGCGGGGCTGGTGCCGTCGAGATCGACGGTGAGCTCGTCGCGCCGGATCACGGCGACCAGGTTGGCCGTGTCCACGGTGGCCCGGCCGATTCGCCCGGCGATCCCCAGGGCGGCCGAGCCGTTCCAATGCCCACCCGCACGGGACGCCCGAAGCCGTCCTGTACCGGCGAGGTCGCTCCGCGGGGCGGAGGAAGACGCGAGGCGGCCCAGGTCGAGACCGTCGAACCGGATGTGATCCAGATTCACCGCCGGCTCGGAACCGAACGGCTTCGCGCTGCCTTTGAGCTCGAGCTCCGCGCCGTCCACCGTGGCGCCGCCGGACACGCGAACGAGCCCGCGGTCGAGCGCGAGCCGCAGCCCACCGCCGGAGAGGCGATGCGCTCCATACGCGGCCGATCCCGAAATCGCCGCCTGCACCGAGGCGGAATCCGGATCGGTCCCGCTCCCGGTGAGGCTCAGCCGGGCCTCGAGACTATCTCCCCGATTGAGCTGGGCCGAGAGCCTGTAGCGGGGCACTGAATCGAGCACGGCATCGCCATCGAGCGTCAGGGTACCACCCGATACGCCAAGGCGGCCGTCGGCCCTGGCGATGCCGCCGCGGAGGCGCACCCGCACCGAGCCCGAGTCGAGCGCGCCGTCTCCATCGGCACGAGGAGCGACCCTGGCGGCGAGCACGGCGTTCGCCCGCCGTGGGCTCACACCGACGCCGTCGGCCTGGATGATGGCCGCCGACCCGGTGCCGAGGAGTCGGCGCGCCCAGCCCGGAGCCGCGGCTCCCGGACGTACCCGAGCCTCGAGGCCATAAGTTGGCAGACTGTCGAACGGGCGCACGTCTCCGGCGATCGTGAGCTGCATTCGCGGGGACCGGCCGCTCAGCGCGATCCGAGCCTGTCCGGCGGAGAATGTCCCGCGTGCCCGGGTTCGGGTCATGGCGATGGGGCCGAAGCGCGAGTCGGTGAAGTCAACGCGGGCCTCACCGTCGAGCCGATCGAGCCCGGGACCACGAAGGTCGAGCGTCGCGTCACCGGTGATCCGGTCCCCACGCGAAGGTGTGAGCCCGAGAAATCCGGGATCAACGGCCCGGACAGTGGCCCGTCCGCGGTAGAGCAGGGGCCGTTGTCCAAACAACGTCACCACCCCTTCGGCTGCCGCCCGGCCCCCATCGGACAGCTCGGCGTCGAGCCGGACAGCCGCCCCGTCGTCCCCGCCGCGGGCGTGGGCCTCGATCTTCGCGGTGCCGGGTCGGTCGAGCATGGGGAGCAAGCCGCCAAGGTCGCGTAGCGCGAGCGGCCGAGCGCTGAGGTCAAGCTGGCTCAGCCGCAGGTCGGGCCCACGCCCGTCCCGTCGGGCGAGCGGTACGATGCCGCTGGCGGTGACGGCGCTGGAGTCAGAGTCGAGGGTGAGGCGCCGTACCGTCACCGCGGCCGGTCGGAGAAATCCCTGAGCCTGGACGGTCACCGGCCTGCGCGCGAGGTCGCCAGAGCGCACCCGGAACCCGACCACAGCCTGCTCGATCGTGACCTCCGGATCGATGCGGATCCCGGTCGCGTCGGCGCCGATCGAGTCCGCGGCCAGCAGCCGAGGCTTCCCCCCGATCAAGAGCCGGAGCCGCGCGCTCGCGTCCACGATCTGCACGCGCTCGAGGCGAATGACGTCGGGCTGCTTGGGCGGGGATCCCGGCGGCCGGGTGCGCCTGGCCGGAAGGTCCCAGCGCCCGTCGTCCCGTTGCCGCAGGACCAGATCCGCGCCGTACACGCGGATCTCGGCGAGCGTGATGTCACCCCCGAGGAGGCGACGGAGATCGTATCGGACGGCGGCGCTGTCCGCTCGCAGGATGACTTCGCCGTCGGCCCGGGTGAGGCTGAGACGCTGGAGCCGGGGAGCGGTGAGGAGGTTGCCCATGACGTCGCCGGCACGCAGGGAGGCGCCGGGCCAGGGGTTGATCTTCCGAAGGACCAGATTGACGGCCCAGTCTCCCCCGCCCAGGGCCAGGACCGTGAGGCCCCCGGCGGCGACCAGCGTCGTTGCCGTGAACAAGGCGAGAGCGAGGCGCGCGAAGCGGCGAGGCATCCGCCTCAGAGTACCGTTCGGACGCCCGGAACGGAAACTGGACCTTGGTCCGATCCCGTACCCCTGGCCTCCTTGACCTCTGCAAGTCCAAGCGAAATATTCACTTTGAACTGTCTGGGCGGGATTACTCAGCTCCTCTCACCGGTACCTCTTCTGCGCGCCAAGCCGCTCGAGCCGCCCGATACCATGCACCAGCCGCAGACGACCGCCCCGAAAGAGCTTACGGAGGCGCCCAGGGTAGCGGTGGCAGAGCCCGATGCCGCGCAGGACGGCGGGCCAGTGGTATTCGTGCTGGACGACGACGCGCAGGCCCGCCGGGCCATCGGGCGCCTGCTGCGAGCGGCCGGATACCAGGTCGAGCTGCTCGGCTCCCCCCGAGAGTTCCTGCATTCCGAACGGGGTCGTCTGCCCGGCTGCCTGATCAGCGATCTTCGCCTCCCAGAAGTGGACGGGATGAATCTGTTCGCCCTGCTGCGCAGGTCGGGCCAGCGCATTCCAATCATCTTCATCACGGGGTACGGCGACATCGCCACCGGCGTCAAGGCGATGAAGCACGGCGCGGTGGATTTCCTCACCAAGCCGGTGGACGACGAGGAGCTGCTCGGGGCCGTGGAGCGGGCCCTGAGCCGGGATGCCAGCATCCGCCGCAGGGTGGGCGAGTACCAGGACGTCGCGGCGCGCTTCGAGCGGCTGACGCCGCGGGAGCGCGAGGTCTTCGGTCTGGTCGTGCAGGGGATGCTGAACAAGCAGATCGCGGCCCAGCTCGGCACCACGGAACAGACGGTCAAGGTGCATCGGGGCCGGGTCATGCAGAAGATGGACGCGGGCTCCCTGGCCGAGCTGGTCCATCTGGCCGAGCGGTTGGGCAACCACACCTGGCGGCATGATCCCAACCGCCCCGCGGATGGGTCACCCTGACCGCGTCGCGGCAACCCCCTGCAGGGTTGCCGTGGTGGACGATGACGATGCCGTGCGCCGGGCGCTCGGCCGTCTCCTTCGGGTCACCGGGCATCAGGTCCGGACCTACGCCTCCGCCGAAGAGTTCCTGGGCGCCGCCCCCAGCGAAGTGGACTGCCTGGTGCTCGACGTCTACCTCGGCGGGATGAACGGATACGACCTCCACAGCCTCCTGACGGCCGTGGGTCAGGCGCCGCCGACCGTCTTCGTCACCGCCCACGACGACGTCAAGGTCGCCGCGATGAGCCTCCGGACCGACGGCGAGTGTCTCCGCAAACCGTTCGATGACGACCACCTGCTGGGGGCCATCGCGCGGGCCTGCACGAAGGTCCAATAGGCGCTCCCTACCCGATACCGTACCATGAGGCTCCCCTACAGGGAGTGACCATGGTGCGTCGTTCGACGATCGGCCTCACCGCGTTGCTGGTGGGCCTGGCCGCCGTCCCTTGCCTAGCGCAGGGCACGGGAAACGTTCACGATGAAATCGAGCTGACCCGGCAGGAGGTTCGAGCCAATCGCCAGGACATCATCCGCCGGCTGCTGGACCTGACCGAGCAGCAGAGCCAGGCGTTCTGGCCGATCTACCGGAGCTACCAGGAAGAGTCCGCCAAGCTCGGCGACCAGCGCGTCGTCCTGATCGAGACCTACCTGAAGAGCTCCGCGACCCTGACCGATGAGCAGGCCAAAGAGCTGCTCAGTCAGAGCTTCAAGCTCCGCGAGAAGCAGCTCTCCCTGCAGAAGAAGTACGTGGGCAAATACCAGAAGGTGATCCCAGGCGTCAAGGTCGCGCGGCTCTACCAGATCGACAACGTGCTGGATGCGGTGATCCAGGCCAACCTGCACGCCCAGATGCCGATGGCCGGAGATACCACCGCGCAATGATCCCGGTGGGATTCCGGCATATCTGGGGAGCATGGATCGCGAGGCCCGCGCGCCCTCCGACGGCGGGGGCCGGGCGGACGGCTACAGCCGCACTGGCGGCGGCTTCTCGCGGGGCGGCTTCAGAGGAGGTGGGGGACGGCGGCGTTGAAGCCCCGGCGGTGCCGGGGCTTCATGGTGGTCTGGAGTGGGGCCGGCGTGCTCAGTACCCCGAGGTTCCGAGCTGCTTGCCGAACATTATCCGGAACTGCCAGGGCCGGTTATAGGCATCGATGACGTCGAAGGCGTCGTTCAGCGCGAACGAGTAGCGGATGTCGAGACCGAAAAAGGTGCCGTTGTCTTTCACGCTGGCGATCTGGAATCCGATCGGCCAGGTCCATTCGGTTCCGTTGGCGTCGTCGCAGGCCACTCCCGCCACGTCAGAGCTGCAGGAGACCTTGAAGCCGATGCCGATGCCGGTGTAGATCCGCCCGCGCGCGGCCCCGGCGCCGGTGACCGCGATGGCGCCGAAGGTCACCGGGACCTCGATGTAGTCCAGACTGATGTCCCCGCCGCCCTTTTGAATCCAGTAGCCCTCCAGCATCAGCGCGGTCCGCCCGGCGTTGTGCCCGACGAACGCTCCGGCGGTACCGCCCCAGCGGCTGGTGGTGCTGCCGCCGAAATAGCCACCCAGGTCGCTCAGGCTGGCGCCCCCGATGAGTCCCCCGAAATTGGATCCGGGACCTTGGGCCAGGACCGGCGTGGCCAGAACGGTGGTAGCGACGAGCAGGGCACGACCGGCGCGGAGCATGGGATCCTCGGCGGAAAGGGGCTGACCCCCAAGATGCACGCCCGGCGTCGGGGCGACACTCGACCTAGGGCTAGGTTCGGGGGCGGCGGATGCCTGCTCAGCGGTCGTCGGCGCCCAGACTGGTGTCTGCCGGAGCGCTCGTGCCCGCCATGATCGCGTTGATCGTGCCGACCGTCCGGTCCACCGCCGCCGGCCGCCGGTCGCGGGAGAGTCCCCAGAGGACCAGCAGGAGCATGCCGAGGGCAATCGCCGGCGCAACCCAGCGTGCGGTTGGGGCCGGCGACTCGATTTCCGCGGTCAGTCCGGGCGGCAGGGTCCGGGCGATTCGGTCGTGCTCGCCGAGCAGCAGGGCGGCGAGACCGGCAGGCCCCAGGTCGTCGCGGCGAACCCGGTGCACCAGGAGCCCCAGGACCAGGGGCGCCGCCAGCTCCAGCAACGCCTCACCGGAGCGGGAGCGAAGCCCTGCGGACCGGGCCACCAGGTCAGCCACCGTGGGAAGGTGGGCGCCGAAGAGCCCGCTGAGCAGCCGCCCGGCCGCGGCGCCGAGGGGCGAGTCGGGGGTCGCCGCGATCGCGAGGCGGGGGTGCCGGAGCACCTCCGCGGCACTGCCCGATTCGGCGACCAGCTGGTGCAGGGCTCGCAACGACCGGGGACTCTGCGCCTTGGAGTCCAGCCCGGCCAGGAGGGCCGGAAACGCGGCCCTCAGCCCGGCGGCGACCAGGGATTCCGGCTCGTCGAGCTTGAGCGCCGCGCTCGACAGGAGATCGGGCGTCACGAGGCCATGCAGGCGCTCGAGTAGACTCCCGGTCATCGGATTACCTCCACGTCCGCCGCGGGGAACAGATCGGAATGCGTCAGAGGAAACGGAGCCGTGCGGCCCCGCTACATTCTCGGCGCCGGCACCCACCCTGTCCATTGAACTTTCGGTGCATCTCCTCAACCAAGGTCCACTGTCACCCCCCGCTCGAGTGTGGGAACGTGGGGGGAGCCCGGAATCCGTCCCGCCTCTCCTCTGGAGGAGGTCACCCATGTCCGCTCCCGCGCTCCGGCTGGTCTGTGCCCTCGCCCCCTTCGCTTTCCTGTTCCCGGTCGCACTCCAGGGCCAGGGCGACGACAGCACGACCCGGGGCTACGCTCCCACCGGGCCGAGCGGCGGCCCCGCCGCGCCGGCCCGCACGGCCTCGGGCGCGAATGTGATCGCCGCCGCCCGCGCGATCCTCCAGCCGGGACGGTCCGATGAGGAGGTCAGCCGCGACATCCAGGCGGCCGATCTGGCCCTCAATCAGGCCGACACGGAGATCGCCGCGGCGACCCGGCACCGGAACCAGGCCGCGCAGCTGGTGCAGGCCGCCGAGCGCCGGATCGCGGAGCTGGAGGCCGAGCGGAAGAAGCCGGGTGCCACCCTGTCCAAGGCCGAGCGGGACAGCCTCGATACCCAGCGCAAGGCGGTGACCCGGCGAAAGGTGATCGCCGAGAACCTGGTCACCCTGGCCGACCTGGAGCGGGATGCCGCCAACAAAGCGCGCGACGCGGCCGTCGCCCGGCAGCACGCGCTCGAGATGGAGGGCCTCTTCGTCCGCAAGCGCAAGGAGAGTGGGGACAACGCCGCTTCCAATACCGGCGCGGCGGAGACCCTGCGGGAGCTGGGTCGGGAGACACTGGTGGCGCAGAAGCAGGCGGCGGCGCTGGACCGGGAGCTGGCATCCAAGCGGGCACTGGTCGCGAGCAAGCGGCTCGACCTGTTCCAGTCATACCTGAGCAGTCGGGGGTCGGAAGACCGCTGAGTTGTCTCCAGGGGGCCGCTCCGGCCTTCCCGGGGGCTTACCAGTCCTCCCCAACGGCTCACTTAGGTATACTCTTCGGTATTGCGCAATCGCCCTATGGATTCAATCAATCCCGAACAGGACGTATGCTCATGCGCGTGACGGCTTTTCGCGGCACCGATCCGACCACGACCGGCTCCCAGGAGCCGGGAGCTGACGGAGCCCGGCCGGGCCGTCGCCTGACGCGGCGGCGGGTCGGGACGTGGCTCGCCGTCGGTGCCTGCGTCCTGGCCGCCCTGGCATGGGTTGGCGGAGTGCCCACCCGAGAGTACACGGTGGAGATCGGTCTGAGCCCGCTGCCGGCCAACGCGGGCCACGGCGAGGTGAAACAGCCGTCTCCACGGGCGATCGCGATGCCCATCAACGGCTGGGTACGGGGAATGTCGGTAGACTTGGTCGATGCCCAGGGACGCGAGGTGCCCCAGCGGGTTCTGCATCACCTCAACGTCATCATGCCCGAGCGGCGCGAGCTCTTCAGCCAGATCATGCTCCGCATCGGGGCGGCGGGTCCGGAGACCAAGCCCTGGGAGCTGCCCTTCTTCCTGGGTTACCGGCTCCATCCGGGTGACTCGGTGCTGTTCACCGCCATGGTGCACAACCCCACGCCCAAACCCCTGGACGGGGTCCGGATCCGGGTCAAGCTCGACTACACCCCCGCCGACATCGTCGTTCCGCTGCTGGGCATCCACCCGGTCTACCTCGACGTCACTCCACCGGCGGGATTCCACTCCTTCGACCTGCCGCCCGGTCGCTCCAGCGCCAGTTGGGAGGGCCGCCCCGCCATCCCGGTGCGGCTCCTGGCCGCGGGAGGTCACCTGCACCAGTATGGGACGGCGCTCCGGCTGGTGGACGTCACGGCGAACGAGGTGCTGTGGGAGGCCCGGCCCGAGCTGGATTCGGCCCGGGTCGTCGAAGGGATGCCCATCAAGTACTTCCTTCCGCTCGGCCTGAAGCTGGATCCGGACCACGTATACCGGCTCACTGCCTTCTACGACAACCCCACCGGGCAGGTGATCCCCGGCGGCGGCATGGGCGCGCTGGGGGGCATCGTTCTGCCGGGCATGGGGGCGGCCTGGCCGGCACCGGCCCACAACGATCCGGAGTATCGCAAGGACGTTCGCCTCACCGTCGGCGCCGAGTCCCACCACCACCCGGAAGGGCACGCGCACTAGCCGCTGCTCCCGGACTCAGGGCGAGACACACTTCGGCCCTCGAGCGGCGACGCGTCGAGGGCCGAAGTGTGCGGGCTCAGAACCCTTGGTTCCAGGCGAAGCCGATACCGAAGTTGAGGTACTGCTGGGTGTCCACGCTGCCGGCGCTCAACGCATAGTTGTAGCGGCCCGTCAGGAGCAGCGACATGTTCGGCTTGATCGGATAGGCGAACCCCGCCTCGGGCCCGAAGCCGAAATGCGCGTTGGTCTCATGGATCGAATAGAGCCCGATGTCGAGGCGGTGCTCCATGATGTACACGCCCACGTCGGCGCCGATGAACGGCCGGACCCCGCCGGGCTTGCCCAGGAAGTACGAGACGTTCGCCAACAGAGGGAACGAGTTGATGTAGCGGAACTGGTCCCCGCTGATATCGACCCCGAAGCCCGAGAGGACCTCGTCGGTCCGGTCGTCGAAGACGTGCCATCCGAAGCTCAGTCCGGCGGTGACGTTCTCCTTCACCGCCTTCTTGTACTCCAGGTTGATTCCGCGCCAGCTGGCGTTGTCGGCAAAATCCTTCGTGTTCGACAGCGGAATCGAGGGCGCATAGGTCACGCCCCACCAGCTCTGGGCCCGGACGGGAGCGGCACCCAGCGGCACCAGGAGGAGGACGGGCAGGAATCGCCGAATCACTCGCATGGGGTCTGCTCCGCTAAGGGTGGCCGAGGTACGGTGACTGCTCGAACGCTCGATCGATCGCCCGCTCGATGCGGGCCGGGGCGTCGGCTGCGGAGCCCTCGAGCAGGCCCCGGAGCGCCGCGACCCAGATGGTGGGGATCCGCTCCGCCGCGTTATCGGCACGCCTGACGTCCCACATGTCGATCGCGATGGTCCCGACGTCGTACTGCGTGGCCGTGACGACCGGGTAGCCTACCCCCCAGCCCGGCCCGTAGCAGCAGGGCCAGCCGTACCAGCCCCAGTAGTCCCACCACGGATAGCTCACGTAGATGTCGGTGTTCCGGACCGCGATCCCGCGGATCGTCACCACGACATCCGGAGGGTTGTCGGCATCGTACGTGTCCAGCCGGGTGTACCCCAGCGCGGCCAGGTGCTCGGCCGTCTGGTCGAGGATCTGCTGATCATGGCTATGATCGAAGGGAAGGGTGGTGAGCACGCTCTCCGGCGGCACCACGGCCACGACCGAATCCGGCATGACGTAGGTCGCGATCGCCCCGTAATTCACCGAGTCTTCGTGCGCGGTCGCGACCACGTCCAGCTCCGCAACGTTGGTCGGCTCGTCCGGGTGACACGCGCCGGCGCCCGCGACGGCGGCGGTGAAGCCCAGCCGGAGCAGGATCTGACGGGCGCGGACGGAGCCGGGAGACGAGGGGTATGTCAGAGAGGCCTCCGGCAGAGGTGGTGGGTATCGAGGACCAAGATTCGGGTCGTCGTGGGAGGCCGCCAATTGCACCAAGGTCTAGCCCGGGCCGCCGTTCCCCGGCGTCACCGCCGATACTGGAACGTCGGTCGAGCGCGCCGGAGCGGTGAACCACTGCTCGCGGGGAACCACCTTGGGCTGTTCCGGATCGCCTTCGTAGGCCGGGGTCATGATCTGGACCCCGTATTCGTTGAAGATGTCGAGGATGTTGCGGTGCAGCTCACTCGTCAGGCGGAGCATGGCGAGCGCGTCGCCGGTGTAGGCGTTGATCTCATAGGTCACCGCGAAATCCCCCAAGCCGCGTTGCAGCACGAACGGCTTGGGGTCCTGCAGGAGCCCCGGCGTCCGCGCCGCGGCCTCGAGCAACATGGCCTCCACCTGCCTCCACGGCGTCTCGTATCCGATCCCGACGCTGGTGTGCACGATGACGCCGCCGGCGCGGGCCAGGGTACTGAAGTTGATGACCTCCGTGTTCAGGACCACCGAGTTGGGGATCACGATCTGCTCGTTCTTGGCCGACCGCACGAAGGTCGTGAGCAGGCTGGTCTTGGTCACTTCGCCGACGTATTCGCCGACCCGGATCCGGTCGCCCACCCGGAAGGCCCGGCGGTAGGCCAGGCTCTGCCCGGCGACCAGGTTGCCGATTACCGAGGACGAGCCGATCGAGAACAGCACCCCGAACATGATCGACAGGCCTTTGAACGCCTCCGAGCCCGAGCCAGGGATGTAGGGGTACGCGACCACCAGGGCGAAGCCGAAGACGAGCAGGCGGGCGAGGCGCTCGGTTGGGACCGCCCATTCCGGGTCGAACCCCGCCATCGTCAGGCTGCCGTCGCCCAGCTGGCGGAAGATTACGTGAACGAAGGCCAGGAGCCATCGGATCGCGATGGCCAGCACGACCAGGAAGATGAGATTCGGTACGTAGTGCAGGATACCCGCGGCGATGGTCGACACCGGCCGCAACAGCATGGCCGTGAGGCCGTAGCCCAGCGCGCGCGTCCAGGGGAAGAGGACCAGTACGTACTGGAGATAGAGGTACCACGCCGTGGCCGCGAGGAGCACCGTGGTCGCGGTGAACATGCGGTTGGTCATCCGCCAGAGCTGCTCCGCCCGCACCAGTGGAATCGAGCTCACCTGTAGGTCGTGCAGCCTTCGGCGGTAGCGCCGCTCCAGCAGGGCGTAGATCCGGCGGCGCGCCCGCACCCCGAGCCAGAGGACGATGGCCAGGGCGACCGTGGCGGCCAGGGCACGCGCCGCGCCGTTCCAGAGCACCTGGGGCTCGCGCTCGTGCCGGAACTGGCGGATCGCCTCTCCGATCCGCCGGCGGAATGCCTCGGCCACGACCTGCCTGTTGATGCCCTCCAGCTCGGCATCCGCGTCCAGCACGCCCAGCAGCAGCCGGTCCTCGGCGACCACCAGGCTCGCGACGGGGGTCTCCCGCACGATGAGGGAATCGACCGGCACACTCCGGTCCGCGGCTACCCGGGCGATCCGGTCCGCGATCTCCCCGGCCCGCCGTTCGGCGGGGTAGGATCGAGCCCCGCGGACCTGGAACAGAGTGTACCCGTCGAGGACGACCGGCGCGGTCGCCTCGACACCTTCGTCTGTGCTGGAGGTTTGCGCCGCGGCCGAGACGCCGCGCGCCAGCGCCGCGAGAGCGAGGAGAACCGAGTACGTGGTCCGGAGCATCGAACGCCCTCGCCCGCGTGGTCGCGGCCGATCCGGTGCTTCGGCCTGGTAGAGGGGCAGTGACACGAGGATAGGGGGCGGGCCGCCCTGGTGACATCAGACCTTGGTGCAGGTCACCGCGCCCGCCTAGAACTATGGTGCAATACCTCCGTTCCGGGCCGCTCGCCCATCTTGAGGATCCAGCCTCCAGACTCCACCCCGGAGGGCGCATGGCCGGCAGACGTGGCTTCTCCACACCCGGATCGCCGGCCGTGCTGCCGTCGTGGAACCTGACCCCTGCGCGGGACGCCATCGAAGGGTTCGTCGACGCGGTCACCCGCCCCGGCAGCCGGGACTTCGTGCCGCCGGCCGAGCGGATCGCCGTCTTCGATACCGACGGCACACTGTGGTGCGAGCAACCCATGCCGATCGAGCTCGGGTTCATCCTGCAGCGACTGGCCGCGATGGCGGAGGCGGCGCCGGCCCTGCGCGAGCGGCAGCCCTGGCGGGCGGCGTACCACCGGGACTACGCCTGGCTGGGTCGGGTAGTCACCAGCCACTACCAGGGTGACGATGCCGAGGCCAGGGTCCTGATGGCCGGCATCCTCCAGGCCTTCCGCGGCTGGCCGGTGGAGGACTACGAGCGCGAGGCGGATGCGTTCCTCCATCACGCCCGCCACCCCACGCTGCGGCGCGGCCTGGCCGAGTGCGGTTACCAGCCGATGGTCGAGCTGGTCCGGTATCTGGTGGCCGGCGAGTTCACCTGCTACGTCGCCGCGAGTGGTGACCGGGACTTCATGCGCACTCTCGCCGAGGCGATGTACGGGGTCCCGCCCGAGCGGGTGATCGGCAATGCCTCGGCGCTCCGCTACCGGGAGGGGCCCGAGGGGGGCGCGGTGGTCTTCCGGGCTCTGCCTGACGTGTTCGACGACGGGCCCTCGAAGCCGGTCCGGATCTGGAGCCGGATCGGGCGTCGGCCCATCCTCGCGGCCGGTAACTCCAATGCCGACATTCCGATGCTGGAGTACGCCGGGAGCCCCGGCCGGCCGGTGCTCCGGCTCCTCCTCCGGCACGACGACCGGGCCCGGGAGTTCGACTACGGCGCGGGAGCCGAGCGGGCGCTCGAGCTCGCCCCGCGCCGCGGCTGGACGGTGGTGAGCGTCCGCCAGGACTGGAGCACCGTGTTCGCCGAGGCGCCGGCGCTGGCGCTGCGCTAGGCCGGACGCCACTTTTCCCTGCACCAAGGTCCAATGGTCCCCTACCGCCGGACCGGCGATGGTGGGGACTGTCATCCGCAGTACCGCGGGCCCATCCCGAACCTCACGGTTGGAGGCAACGTGCACCGTCTCGTCACTCGTGTGCTGGCCGTCGCAGGCCTGTCCTGCGGTCTCATGGTTTCGGGGCTCCAGGCCCAGGGGCTGGTGGAGGTGGAGCACCATAACCGGTTCGAGATCACCCCCTTCGGCGCCTACCAGTGGGGGGGCTCCTTCGAAACCGACGCGGGCGGCGCGCTAGGCGCCGGTAAGCTGGAGCTCCAGGATTCTTTCGGCTGGGGCGGCATCCTGAGCTTTCTGTTGGAGGAAGCCGGCGCCGTGGAGCTCACCTATCTCCGCCAGGATACCGACCTCGACTTCCGGCCGTTCAGCGGCGGCCAGGGGAGGAGCGCAGGATTCGCCGTCAACTACATCCAGATCGGTGGCATCGGGACACCGGTGCACAGCACGGGACAATTCAAGCCCTTCCTGAGCGGCTCGCTCGGCATCGGCATCTTCGATCTCAAGGAGGATGGGTTCGGGAGCGATACCCGCTTCTCCTGGTCGGTCGGTGCCGGCGGCAAGTACATGGCGAAGTCCAACCGGGTCGGTGTCCGGTTCGACGCTCGCCTCTGGGTCACACCCTTCCCCTCGGGTGACTACGGCACCTGGTGCGACTTCTACGGCTGCTTCGTGGTCGAAGGGACGGAGTGGGTCACGCAGGGCACCCTGAGCACGGGGTTGGTCCTGGCCTTCTGAACCGGGAGGCGGCGGCGGCGACACCAGCGATGAGCCGAACAGGCCGGATCCTCCGTCTGAGCCTGGCGCTGGCGCTCGCGGCGCCGGCGCCGCTCCGGGCCCAGGGTGACTACGTCCCGGATGCCCATGCCAGCCCCGACACCCTCGGCCCGGTCCGCTGGGGGTTCTCGATCACCCCCTACGTCTGGAGCGCCGGCCAGAAGGGCCGCCTCGGCGTGGACGGCAGCGAGGCCGACGTAGACCTCTCGGTCGGCGACGTCCTCGACAACATCACGGTCGGCCTCGCGGCGCTGGGCGAGGCCCGGCGCGAACGCTGGCTGGGACGACTCGACTTCGTCTACCACAGCATCGGTGACGACGAGATCGCCGGGAACCAGACGGTGCACGCGTCGATCGATCAGGTCATCCTGCAGCCGGAGATCGGTTACACCTTGGTGGTCCGGCCCTGGGGCGGGGTGGACGGGCTCGCCGGCGCGCGGTACTGGCACACCGATGCCGGCGTCGATGTGACCGAGTCGGGCACGCAAGTGGCCGCGGTCTCGGGCTCCAAGGGCTGGGTGGACGGCACGGTCGGCGCCCGGGTGCGCTACGGGTTCGCCCGGCGGTGGCACCTTACCGGCAAGGCCGACATGGGGACCGGAGCCTCCGATTTCACCTGGCAGGCGCTGGGGGGCGTGGGGATCGACGTCGGGGCCTGCTGTACCGCACTCGCCGCCTACCGGCACCTGGATACGGACTACGAATCCGACGATTTCGTGTACGACGCCTACCTGAGCGGCCCTACCCTCGGTTTCGAGGCGCGTTTCTGACCGAACTCCCGGCTGGACCAAGGTCTAGTGGCTCGGGGAACGGCGGAAGGCGATTCTGAAAGGTCTGCATTCTCCGGAGCCATACCCATGCGCAAGTCCCACGGCCCCATCGCCGTAGCCCTCCTGCTCGCCGCGGCCTGCGCGCCGACGACCGAGGTGACGAACAGCTGGAAGGACCCCAGCGCGGGATCCGTCCGGTTCACCAAGGTCCTGGCCGTCTGCGCCTGCAAGGATCCCGGGACGCGCCGGACGGTCGAGGATGGGCTGGCCAAGCGGATCAAGAACTCGACCCAGAGCTACACGATCCTGACGGATGACGACCTGCAGGACCGGGAGGCGGCCAAGGCCAAGGTCAAGGCCGGCGGGTTCGACGGGGCCGTGATCATGGCGCTGGTCAACGTGGATCGCACGACCACCTACGTCCCTGGCCAGGCGTACGCCGTGCCTGCATACTACAACACGATGTGGGGCGGATGGGGCTATGGGTGGAGCACGTACTACGATCCTGGGTACGTCCAGGAAAATCAGTACGTGGATTTCAACACGAATGTCTACCAGGTCGAGCAGGAGAAGTTGCTCTGGTCCAGCCGGAGCCAGACGGTGAATCCGGCGAACATGGCCAGCCTGGTGGACGAGATCATCACCGCGACCGTGCAAGAAATGAAGAAGCAGAAGGTGTTCGCGAACTAGATCGAGATACCCACCCTGGAGGCACGATGCGTTGGATGACCCTGCTGTTGCCGGCCGCGGCCGGAGCGTTCCTCGTGACGGCGAGCTGCTCCAAGAACAAGGGACCCGAAGACGTCACGCCCGAGACCCAGCCCAGTGCCGCGGCTCCGGCGGCGGACAGCGCCAACGCGGCCGCCGCGGCCG
>DATCWW010000202.1:0-2547 GCA_036566145.1 Gemmatimonadales bacterium | reverse complement strand
TCCGGCCGGAGCCCAGAGCCAGGGTGGAGCTGGGGGCGTCGGCGTTCGCGCCCGTCTGGAGCGCGGACCGGAGTTACGGCGACGTACGAGCCGATGCATCCGTCCACCTGCCCTTCGGCGGCCCGGCGGCGCCGGTACTGGCCCTCCGTCTGGGCGGAAAGCGCGCCTGGGGCGAGTTCCCTTACGACGAAGCGGCGTTCCTCGGCGGGCAGCACACGCTGCGCGGCTATCTCTACCAGCGATTCGCCGGCGACGCGTCGCTCTATGGGGGCGCGGAGCTGCGCCAGCCGATCGGGTGGCTGTTCCGCCATTCGGTGCCGACCCAGATCGGCCTTCTCGCTCTGGCCGACGCGGGCCGGGTCTGGGCCGAGGGCACCGAGTCCACCCGAGTGCACGCGGCCGCCGGGGGTGGGATCTGGCTGGCCTTCTTCGATCCGCGCTACGCGGTCTCGTTGACCGCCGCCGGCGGGCGGGAAGGGACCCGCTGGTACCTGACCACCGGACTGCCCTACTGAGCCAGGCCCAAACGGGCGAATTGCGGGCTCCTCGCGGGTTTTGCCCGCCGTTGCGCTAATCAGCTCTCCGCAGCACAAGCCAAGTCACTTTCCGGCAACACGTTGAAGTGGGCGCTCCGACGGCCCGCTTTGTGCGTTTTGAACGCGCGCGAATTCCCTGCCGCGCCTCCGCACCTTTATCGACGATCGGCCGCAATGAAGCGACTGCTGCTATGCATCGGAGTCGCCGCTCTGGGAGCGTGCGCCCCAGGCATTCCTCCCGCTCCCACCACACCGATGGCCGCCTACGGCGATTCCCTGGTTCCGCCGGTGGTCGAGCCTTTGCCGTCGCAACAGATCGGCGCCGCGGATGCGGCGGTCCTGGAAGACCTCGCGGTCGGCTCCCCGGATGACGTCCTGGTGCCGGCATTCGACGCCAGCGGTGTCCGCTGGGATATCGACGTGCGGACTTATGCCGATCATCCTCGAGTGCAGTACTACCTGCGGTATTTCCAAGGTCCCGCGCGGGAGCGCATGGCGGTGTTCCTCGAGCGGGGATCCCGCTTCGAGCCGATGATCCGCCGACGGTTCGAGGCGGAAGGGCTGCCGGGCGACCTGGGGTACCTGGCGCTGATCGAGAGCGGCTACTCCAGCGAGGCGGTGAGCCGCTCCCGCGCCGTGGGCATGTGGCAGTTCATGCGCGGCACGGGCCGGGGCTATGGACTCCGGGTAGACACGTGGGTGGACGAGCGCCGCGACCCGGTCAAGGCGACCGATGCCGCCGCCCGCCACCTGCGCGACCTGCGGGAGCGGTTCGGCTCGCTGTATCTCGCCGCCGCGGCCTACAATGCCGGCGCGGGCAAGGTCTCCCGCAGCCTCGGCAAGCTGCAATGGGAGCCGGTCGCTGAGCCTGCCGCGGAGACCGCGACGGCCTCGGACGAGGAAAGCGCCGACACGCTGGCCGATGAGGCGGCGGATTCCGCGGCCGACGCTCTCGCCGAGGCGGCGGACAGCGCGGACGCGGCGGACAGCGCCGAGGCGGCGGAGGAGCTGCCGGGCGTCACCAGCGACGCCGCCTTCTTCCGCCTGGCGGAATCGGACCTGCTCGCGGCCGAGACCCGGGACTACGTGCCGAAGCTGATCGCCGCCGCGCTCATCGCCAAGCAGCCCGCACACTACGGCTTCACGCCGGCGGCGAGCGCTCCATTCGGGTACGACTCGCTTCTCGTCTCCGACGCCACGGGGCTCGATGTCGTGGCCCGGCTGGCCGGCACCACGCTGGCCGAGATCCGGGCGCTCAACCCGCAGTACCTCCGGCTGGCGACACCCCCGCGGACCCATGCCGTGGTGCGGGTGCCAGTCGGCGCCGGGGACGACGTGAGCCGCGCATACGCCGCCATGCCCGCCTCGCAGCGGGTGCACTTCCTGACCCACGTGGTCCGGAAGCGGGAGCGGGTCACCACCATCGCCGCCCGCTACCGGCTCTCGGCGACCGACCTCCGCTCCGCCAATCCCAAGCTCAAGGGCACCAACCGGCCCGCGGCCGGCACCCGGCTGGTGATCCCCACGGTCGCGATCCCGTCGGCGCTCGCGATGCAGGCGGTCGGCGCGCAGCGGCCGCACGCGACGGCGTCGCGCACCCACCGCGTCCGCCGGGGCGAGACCCTCACGGCGATCGCCCGGCGGTACCGCGTGTCGCTCCCGGCGCTGTGCCGCGCGAACGCCATCCACCGGGACAACACGCTTCGCGCCGGGACGCGCCTCCGCATCCCCGGCTGATCACCTCAACCCGAGATCACGCACCTTGGCCCCCGAACCGAGCACTGCCGCTCTCCCGACCCAGGCTCTGTCGCCGGTCCCGCCGCGAGCCGCCGCCGCCATTCTCGGCACGATGGTCCTGCTCATCGTGCTGCTGACCGCGATTCTGATCGACACCACCTGGGTCAACCCGGCGAGCGCCACGGAAGCGCCGGCGGCCGCACCCAGCACGGTGGCGCACCGTTGACGCTGGCCGCCCTGCGCCTGGTCCTGGCCGGTGGCCTGCTGGCGGCCG
>DATCWW010000200.1:0-2406 GCA_036566145.1 Gemmatimonadales bacterium | reverse complement strand
GCGTCGCCGCGCCCATGGAGACAGGGTGCGCTCAGACGCTGCTCCATCTCCCGCCGGCGGACCGGGTGCGGCTCGCCGAGGGAAGGCAGCTCGCCACTCGGGTGTGCGACCGGATCTGGCCCGGCTGGGGACAGACGAAGTTCCAGGTGCTGCTGGTCGGCGATTCGGCCGAGTTTCTCGTCGCCCCCGAACGCCACCCGCGCGACTTCACTCCGCTCGGCTATGACGCCGGGTTGGGCGCCGAGGTCTGGACCCGTCCGCGACAGTTCTCCCCCAACCTCCTGGCGACCTTCCCTGCCGTGGGCGGGGTGCCCACGGTGGTCATCGGCTCGGCCGAGGGCACGGGGAAGACCTCGACGGCCTGGGTTCTGACCCTCCTGCACGAGCACTTCCACCAGTGGCAGTTCTCCCAGCCGGACTACAACGACGGCGTGTCTCGGCTCGGACTGGCGCGGGGCGACACCACCGGCCAGTGGATGCTGGACTACCCGTTCCCCTACGACTCGGCGCCGGTCCAGCGAGCCATGCGGAGCCTGGCCGGCGCGCTCGTCCAGGCGCTGGAGGCTCGCCCGGAGACGCGAGGCCGAGCGCTGCAGGCGGTCAGCGAAAGCCGGGATGGCCTCCGCAAGCTCCTTACCGCCGACGACCACCGGTACTTCGAGTTTCAGCTCTGGCAGGAAGGCGGGGCTCGCTTCATTCAGTACGCCGTGGCCCGGGCGGCCGCCGCGGCTGGGGAGCCGTCCGCCGACTTTCGGCGCCTTCCCGATTACGAGCCCTACGGCCAGGCCGCCGAGGAGGCGGCCCGGGGTCTGCGGCGTGAGCTGGAGGAGCTCAACCTAGCCCGGAAGCGGCGCGTGGCGTTCTATCCGATCGGTGCGGCCCTGGCCCTGCTCCTGGACGAGACCAGAGAGGACTGGAAGCAGGAATATACTCGGCGGCCGTTCATGCTCCCGGATCTGCCCTCGGCTGAGCGATAGGCTAATCCCACAGCAGCTTGAAGGCGTGCGTCCAGTGATTCTCCCGGAATCCCGGGATGCACCAGAGCTGGCACAGCGGCTCGATCGCCCGCGCCCCCGCGGCCGTCCCCATGTCGGCCGGGTCCCAGCCGAACCGCTTCAGGATCTCCGCGACCGCGGCCTTGGCCTCCGCGTCGTTCCCGCAGAAGAACATCGTCGGCCGGCCTCCGGCATAGACCGGATTCACCATGCGGGCGCTGCCGACGCTGTTGAACGCCTTCACCAGGCGGGTCTCGGGGAAGGCGGCCTGCAGGCGCTCGAGCAGGGACTCGTTCGGTCCGGTGAAGACCTTGACGACGCCGTCCACCGGAGGATCCCTGGTCAGCGGATTCGTCGTGTCGATGACGATCTTGCCCCGGTGATTCTTCGCGCCGGCGAGGATCAGGGCCTCCTGCGCGGCCATCCCATGCACCGCGAGCACCAGGAGCTCGCCCCACGCGCCGACCGCCTCGAAGGTGCCCGCCGGAATGCCTGAAGATTCGGTGAACGAGGCGAGCTTGGCGGGAGTTCGACTGCCGATCCGCACCTCGTACCCGTGCTGCTTGAATCCCTGAGCCAGGGTCTGGCCGACGACGGCGGACCCGAGGATGCCGACTTTGGTCATGGTACACCTACCTCGATCCAGTGGTACGGCGCGGCGATAAACCTGGACAGTCACTCTCCGCTCTTGCTAATCTAGGGACATGACGATCAAGCGAATGGACCATGTCAGCGTCGTCGTCGTCGACCTCCCAGCCGCCATTGCCTTCTTCACTACCCTCGGCATGGCGCGTGAGGGCGAGACGCCGGTCGAAGGCCCCTGGGTGGACCGCGTCAACGGGCTCGACAGCGTCCAAGTCGACATCGTGATGATGCGAACCCCGGATGGGCACGGGCGGCTCGAGCTGACGAAGTTTCGCAATCCAAAGCCGGTCGAGAGCAAGCCGCCGATCGCACCGCCGAACACGCTGGGCCTGCGGAGCGTCATGTTTGCAGTCGAGAGCGTCGACGACACTGTCGCCCGCCTGCGCGCCCACGGCGCCGAACTCGTCGGCGAGGTGGCCCAGTACGAGGACAAGTACAGGCTCTGCTACGTGCGGGGCCCTGCGGGCATCATCGTCGCGCTGGCCGAGGAGCTCTGACGCGTCACCGCCGTCCGGAACACCGGTGGCGCCCGAGGCATGCTTGACACATCAACAGTTATTGATATATTGCCATCATGGCCACACGATCCGCGACCGACCACGCCCGCGCCGCCGAGCTCTTCCACGCCCTCTCCGACGGGACCCGGCTTTCCATCCTGCAGCGCCTGCGCTTCGGCGAGCGCTGCGTGTGCGACCTGACCGACTCGCTGGACGCGGCCCAGTCGCGGCTGTCGTTCCACCTCAAGGTGCTCAAGGACGCCGGACTG
>DATCWW010000196.1:0-3081 GCA_036566145.1 Gemmatimonadales bacterium | reverse complement strand
CGGCGCCGGCGCAGAGCCGCCGCAGGCGAGCCCCGCGGCGAGCGCGAGCGCGCCCAGCCGGCGGACTGGGGATACACCCATCGGAGCTCCTGGTGGGAGATCCGCTCAAGATAGCGTTGTCGGGCGGGTCAGGCTGATCGGGGCGTGGCTCGGGGGAGTGCGGTGTCGTCGCGGCGGACCGCGACCGCGTTGAGCCCGGCCTCGGCCCACCCCGCGCCCACGATCTGGAGCGCCTCGCGCTGACCGTCCTTGCGACGGAACAGCAGGGTAGCGGGGGAGCCGGACTGCAACGTACAGCGGAGCCGATCGAGCTCGGCCGGGCCGCCGAAGATCCCGAATGTGGACGCTATACGCTGCAGCTCGGCCGGGGAGTCGTATCCCAGCAGGTTGGCGAACGGCCGGTTGGCCACCACCGGCGTGCCGTCGGCATGCAGAAGGCAGAGGCCGACCGGCGCCGAGTCGGCCAGGGTGCGCAGCTGTTCCTCCGCGTGACGCAGCGCGTCTTCCACCCGGCGCCGCGCCAGCATGGCCTCCTTGAGGTCGGCTACCTGCTTACGCAGGGCGGTGACCTCGACGGACAGCTCCTGGCGGGTGCGGTGCTGGTCGCGCATGGCAGTGAATAAGACGCCGAGGGTCCGCATGGATGCACCACGCCGCGGTGACCTGTCGCGCCCTGCAACGCTGGCGGGCCGCCGGTCCGGCGATACATTACCGCTCCATCCACCGCACATCGCCGCCGAACGAGAATGGAGCCGCGTTGGGAGCGTCATACCGACGACCCCACTGGCGTTAAGACCTACTCTGGAGGATCCATGTCCACGCCCCCCCGGCGCCTCGTCTGCACCGTGCGGATGCTCGCCATCGCCTGCCTGACCCTGGCGCTCGCCACGCCGGCGGCGGCCCAGTTCGGCGGGCTCAAGAAGAAGGCCCAGCAGGCCGCCGGCGCCGAGGCCGCCAAGAAGGCCGGAGACTCGACCGCGGCTGAAAAGGATGCGGCGCCCGTGCCGACCGGAGGCGGGGGGACTGAGGCCGTGGTGCTCGACGACCAGCTCGTCGACCAGTACATCGCCGGCCTCAAGGCCGGACAGGCCGAGCGCGAGGCGGCGAAGAAGGAGAACACGTCCTACGGGCAGTACACCCGGGACGCCGACGCGTACAAGGTGGCCAAGGCCAAGTGCGACGCGGCGCACGAGACCTTCACCAGCCGAATGGTAGCAGACGAGAAGCTGCAGAAGCGGTACACCGCCGCTGCCGACAAGATGATCAAGGCGCAGGAGGCTGGAGACCAGAAACAGCAGGAGGCCTGGGCCGACTCCGCCATGGCGATCATGGACCCCGCCTGCATAGTCAAGGAACCGAAGCAGCCCGACGACTACTACGAGTCCCAGCGCAAGATCGACAGCCGCGCGGAGGAGCAGGCGATCAAGTCTTCGAAGATGAGCCGGAGCGAGTTCGCCATGGCCCAGGAGCGGGCCTGGATGATCCTGCAGGGCCAGACGCCGCCGGGTGACGCGTCCGCCAGCGAGAAGTCGGCGGTGACCAAGCGCTCCGCCGAGCTCAAGCCGCTGCTCGGCCTGGAGGAGAAGCCCGCGGCCCGCGCCGCGAAGCCGGCGCCCGCGCCACCTCCTCCAACGCCGTCGGCCCCGACGGGGATGTCGGACGACCAGTCAAGGATGGCGAACTGCATGGCCAAGAACGCCCAGAAGCACGAGAAGGAGATCGCGGCGCTGGGCGAGCGGGCCCAGGCCGCGGCGGAAGCCAACGACATGGCGAAGACCATGGCCATCGCCGACACGATCCGGCAGCTCCAGTCCGCCGGCTGCCAGTAAGCATGACGCGTTTCACGCGGATGGCGTTGGCGGCGGTCTCGGCCGCGCTCCTGGCGGGCGCGGTCGGACCCCATGCCGGCGCCTCCCGCTCCGGCGACGCCCTCGCGGTGCGCACCTGGTCGGGATGGGAGACCTGGTGGCGGCGCGACGCCGCGCCCGCAAGCTGGAATGCGGAAGCGCCGCTCGCCGGACGGGTGCGGTGGCGCCAGACCGAACCCGGCATCGAATGGGGCGAGCTGCAGCTTCGCGGCGCGAGCGAGGCCTGGCGCACCCGCGTCGTCGTGGTGCGACTCGATCCGGCGCTGGTGGACCTCGCGCTGGACCCCGCGTTCACCCGGAACACCGCCTGGAGCGTCGCCGACGCCGCTTCCGATGCGGCGGTCGCGCTGGACGCAGGGCAGTTCCGCGGATCGCTGCCCTGGGGCTGGGTCCTCACCAAGGGCCAGGAAGTGCTCCGGCCCCAGCACGCGCCTCTCGCCGGCGCGGTCGTCGTGGATGAGGCGGGACGCGTCCGCGTCGTGGCGCCCGACAGCGTCGAGACGGTCCGCGGCGGCGGCGGGCTCCGCGAAGCGTTCCAGAGCTATCCGATGCTGCTGGACCAGGGCAACATCCCTGAGCCGCTCCGGGTGGCGGGACTCGGAGTGAGCCTCGAGCATCGCGACGCCCGGCTCGCCCTCGGCACCACGGCCGACGGCCACGTGGTCATCGCGCTCACCCGGTTCGATGCCCTGGGCCGGGGACTCGGCCGTATCCCCTTCGGGCTCACCTCGCCCGAGATGGCGGCGGTGATGGGGGCCTTGGGCTGCCGCCAGGCGGTGCTGCTCGACGGCGGGATCTCCGGTCAGCTGCTGGTGCGCGACCGCGAAGATGTCCGGAGCTGGCCCGGCATCCGCAGGGTTCCGCTCGGGCTCGTGGCGCGGCCTCGGCGATAGTCCCTGATCCCTCTGACGTTCGTCCATCGCCCGGTTCCATGGACTACCTAGAGCTCTCCCCGCCCCCGCCGCTGGACCGCCTCGTGCACCGCTTCTGGTTCCTGCGCACCGGCGCGGGCGCCGAGTCGTCGGGAATGCAGACCATCGTCCCCGACGGCAGGTGCGAGATCGTGCTGCACCTGGGCGAGCCGTTCGCGGAGCTGGACGGCGCAGGCCGAGCGTCTCCGCAGCGCAGGGCGCTGGCCGCCGGCCAGCTCACCGCGCCCTTCCGCCTCGCCGCTCGCCCCGGGGCGGACGTCATCGGCATCCGGCTCCGGACC
>DATCWW010000174.1:0-2685 GCA_036566145.1 Gemmatimonadales bacterium | reverse complement strand
GCCGGCCGGTATCGCGCGACCTTCCGCTCGAGCCGGCGCCGGCCCCCGACCAGCTCGGCCGGCGTCAGCTCCGCGGCCGACGCGGTCGCGCGCGCGACGAGATTGGTGATCCCCAGGCCAAGCTCGAGCAGCTCGCGCTCTTCCCACGGAGCGACGATCCCCCGGGTGAACCCGCCGGCGTGGAGCGCCGGCCAGAACCGATTGCCCGGCCGGGCGAAGTGGTGCCTGGTGGCGGCGGAGTACAGCCCCGGGTTGATGCCGCAGAAGAGCACACGCAGCCCCGGTCCGATCAGATCGGGCACCCGCCGACCGGCGGCGGCGAGAAGCGCGGCCCGATCGGGGGGCGCCGGACGCGGAGGCATGGTCCCTGCCCTGCCGGACATTATCCCGTCCTGCTCCGTGGAGGTCCCATGCGTTCGGCCAGACTCGTCGTGCCTTGCCTGCTCCTGGTTGGTGCAGCCGCTTGCACTATCACCTCGTCGTCCTCGCCTGCCCCGGAGCCCCAGCCGGTGCGGCGGTACCCGTCGACCAGCGCGAAGACCCTCGGGGTGCCGCCCGGCCACCTGCCGCCGGTCGGACAGTGTCGCGTCTGGGTGCCGGGCAAGCCGCCCGGGCACCAGGCTCGGGCTCGGAGCTGCAGCAACATCGAGCGCGATGCCCCCAAGGGGAGCTGGATCCTGTATCGCCCCGCCGAGGACCGGAAGGTCGTTCAGGTGCGGGAGATCGACGAGCGCCGGGCGGGAGTCGTGGTCCACATGCGGGTCTACGACGCGGAGAAGGGCACCCTGGTCCGCGGCGGCTAAGTCGCGACGCCTTCGACGATCACCACGTCGGAGACGGCGCAGGCCTCACGCAGAGCCTTGGCCGGGGCATACTCCGGCGAGTCCCACCACGCGCGGGCCTGCTCGATGGAGGGGAACTCCAGAATGACGAGCCGCTTCGGCTCCCAGGTGCCGGAGCGGCGCTCCACCTGCCCGCCGCGCACGAGGTAGCGCCCGCCGTACCGCGTCACGGTGGGCGTGCCCATCCGGGCGTACTCCTTGTACCGCTCGGCGTCGAGGACTTCCACGCTCAACACGACATACCCGGGCATCTGACTCGCTCCCTTGCTCGCCACCGCTATTCCCCGCCCCGCGCTCCGCCGAAGTGTAGCAGGTCCCGGCAGGCTCATCGATCGGTGAGCGGCCGGGGCCGCACCGCGCAGGAACCGGCTGAATCGGGCAGCACGGGATAGCGCACCCCGAGCTGCTGGAGATAGCTCGGGAAACGCGACGCCGAGTAGTAGAACGGGCGCAGCAGGGGACGGTACCGCTGATCGGTCTCGCGGTTGAGCTCGATCGGCGGTGCGTCGCCGGGGCGGATCAGCGGCTGGTAGCGCGTGACGGACGTCTGCCGCTCGAAGTAGCGGCGGGCACTGTCCACCAGCGCCGGCCGAAGCAGGAGGTCGAGCAGGGTGAGCGCCTCCGCCTTGGCGCCGGCGATCGCCCCCTTGTGGGCCAGCGGCGTGGCCATGGCCATCGCGCTGGCCCAGTGATGCCCGGGGAGTCCCGGCACGTTGGCGGGGTAGTACAGGGGGACGGTCGGGACGTTCCAGGAGACGTCGCCGATGTCGTCGGAGGGTCCACCCAGGTTGTGGGCCGGATCGACCGCGGGCTCCCTCGCGCTCACCCGGGTGAGCAGCCCCGACTCGGGCGCCCCGGCGGTACGCTGCACCGCTCGCGCGAAGGCCTGGTCGTCCCCGGTCCACGACGGCATGCCGACCCGGCGGATGTTGGCATCGAGCGCTTCCGCCAGCGGGCGGTTGAAGTGGCGGGGCCACGCCGCGCCCAGCACCCGGGTGGGCAATACCCGCGTGCCGGTCATGAGCGCGGCGCCCTGCGCGACCGAGTCGGCCACCGCCCACAGTGCCTTGATGCCGGCGTAGTCCACGTCGCGCAGGTAGTACCAGGTCGAGGCGTGCTCCGGGACGACGTTGGGCAGGTCGCCGCCGTCGACGATGACGGAGTGGCTCCGCTGCCTCAGCGGCAGATGCTCGCGACGGAAGTTCCAGCCGACGTCCATGAGCTCGACGGCGTCGAGCGCGCTCCGTCCGACCCAGGGGCGACCGGCCGCGTGCGCGGCGGTGCCCTGAAAGGCGTAGAGCAGCGACACGAGGCCCGAGCCCGCGGGCGAGCCCCAGGACGTATTGAACCGGGTGCTGACGTGGCTGAACAGCACGACGTCCACGTCGCGAAAGACGCCCTCCCGTACCAGCCACGGTTTGCCAGCGAGCTGCTCCTCCGCGACGCCGGGCCACAGCACCAGCGTTCCCTCGAGTCGCTTCTGCTCCATCAATCGCTTGACCGCCAGCACCGCCGCGACATTCACGGCCTGGCCCGAGTTGTGGCCCTCCCCGTGGCCCGGGGCACCCGGCACCAGGGGCATGCGGCAGGCTACGCCGGGCACCTGGCTGGCGCCCGGAATCGCGTCCACGTCGGAGCCGATGGCGATGACGGGCCGCCCGTGTCCCCACCGGGCGACCCACGCGGTCGGAATGCCCGCCACGCCGGTGTCCACCGCGAAGCCCTCGCGTCGGAGCAGGCTCGTCAGGTAGTGCGCGGTCTCGCGTTCCTGGAAGCCGAGCTCGCCGTAGCTGAAGAGCTGGTCCACCACCTGCTGGACCAGCCCGGCCCGGGCATCGACTTC
>DATCWW010000170.1:0-6826 GCA_036566145.1 Gemmatimonadales bacterium | reverse complement strand
CGGCGCGGCAGCGGGCCGTCCACCCCGCCTTCCGAACCCGAATAGCATCTCCGCCGGTTGATCCACGACGCTCGGCCACCCTTCGTGTGGACTGGCCGCACAGCCTCAAGGCAACACCGCGGTGCCCGCCTCAGAGTAGCCGAAGCCGCCCGTCCCCAGAGTAACCGAACGCCACGACCCCGATTAGCTTTCCGCCCTCGAAACACGAGGGGAGTCACGAGTGCCGCCGTTCTATCTGACCACCGCCATCGACTACTCCAACGGCGATCCCCACCTGGGGCATGCGCTGGAGAAGGTGGGAGCCGACGCCATCGCCCGCTACCGGCGACTGCGGGGGGACGACGTGCGCTTCCTGATGGGGATGGACGAGCACTCCCAGGCGGTCATCCAGGCGGCCGAGCGAGAGGGGTATGCGCCGCAGGCCTGGGTGGACCGCATGGCGGAGCGCTTCGAGGCCTTCTGGCGCCGACTCGAGTGCAGCAACGACGACTGGATCCGCACCACCGAGCCACGGCATCGCGAGGCCGTCACCGAACTCCTCCGGCGGATCCAGCAGCGCAACCCGGACGACCTGTACGTGGCCGACTACGAGGGCCTGTACTGCACCGGCTGCGAGGAGTTCAAGCAGCCGGCCCAGATCGTGAACGGCCACTGCATCGAGCATCCCAGCCTCGAGCTGATCCCGACGAAGGAGCGGAATCACTTCTTCCGCCTGAGTCGGTACCGGGACGCGGTACTGGAGCGGATCCGGAGCGGCGAGTTTCGCGTCGAGCCGGCGATCCGGCGGAACGAGGTCGTTCGCCTGCTGGAGGACGGGCTGCAGGACATCTCCGTGTCCCGCCACCGGTCGAGCTGGGGCATTCCCTTCCCCGGCGACCCGGAGCAGACGGTGTACGTCTGGTTCGACGCGCTCATCAACTACCTCTCGGCGACGGGATTTCCCGCGCCGGGGTACGAGCGCCGCTGGCCCGCCGACCTGCACGTGATCGGCAAGGGGATCACCCGGTTCCACTGCATCATCTGGCCCGCGATGCTGCTCGCCGCCGGCGAGGCGCTGCCCCGCATGGTCTGGGCCCACGGCTACGTGCAGTGGGAGGGGACCAAGATGTCCAAGACCGCCGGCACGGCGGTGACCCTGGACGAGGCGATCGAGCGCCACGGCGCGGACGCCCTGCGCTACTTCCTGCTGCGCGAGGTCGGCTTCGAGAACGACGGAAACTTCAGCTGGGAGCGATTCGACGAGCGCTACACCGCCGACCTGGCGGACGGCCTCGGCAATCTGGCCTCCAGGTCGCTCGCGATGATCGCGAAGTACCGGGATGGAGTCATCCCCCGCAGCACCGAGCCGACCACGCTCGACTCTGCCGGTGCGGAGGCCGCTCGGCGGTACGCCGCGGCGATGGATCGTCTCGACCTGCGTGGGGGAGCGGAGGCGGCGTGGGAGCTCGTGGGCACGGCGAATCTCTACATCCAGCAGACGGCGCCCTGGAGCCTGGCGAAAGCGGACCGCGATGCAGAGCTGGACGTCGCACTCGCGGCGCTTGGTCGCGCGCTCTACCGGCTCGCGGTGTTTGCGGGTCCATTCCTCCCTGCGAAGGCGTGCAGTCTTTGGCAGTCGCTGGGTCTCGCGGGAGGACCGGACGCGAAAGCGTGGAGCGCGCTGGAGTCGCCTGCGGTAGGAGGGGTTAGCACGCGGCGTCCGGAGCCGCTTTTTCCCAAACCGGGAGCTGTCTAGGAGTTAGACTGTCGAACTTCAAAACTATTTGACAGTCAAAGAGTTATGCGTTCGACTCGGAGCTTGACAAACCATCCGGCGCGGCCCACCTTGAGTTTGCTGCATACCGTGACTCGGGTCACTCCGGTAAACCCCGGGGCGGCCCAGATTACGGAGGTCGGAGTCGACAGTGGGACATTCGCGCAAGGGAAACCGCTAGATGGCCAAACGCCGCTGGACCGTCGTGCTCGTTCCGCATACCTCGGAGCCCTCGAAAGTCGTCGAGGTCTCCTATGGCGTGCTGAAGAGCCTGGCGGCCGCCGTCGGCGTCGTGGCCGTGCTGGCGCTCCTGCTGGGCTATGCCGCGGTCAGCCGCACTACCGATCAGCAGCGCACCTCGCGGCTGCGCCAGGAAAACGTCCGGCTGGAGCAGCAGCTCGGGGAGATCAACGGCCGTCTCGCGACCCTGACGGACACCCTGAGCCGGATCGCGCAGCGCGACGCCCGGATCCGGGTGCTCGCCAACCTGGACCCGATCGATCCCCAGGTGCAGGCCGCGGGCGTCGGCGGTCCCGCCGAGCCGACACCGACGGGTGCGGCCGAGACGCCGGCCGTCCGGCAATCCCACGAGATCCGCGTGGACCTGAACGGGCTGATTCGCCGGGCCAACCTGCTGGCCCTCTCATTCCGCGAAGCCGCCGACAGTCTGGCCACCCACTCCGCCCGTCTCGCCGCCACGCCATCGATCATGCCGACCCAAGGCTGGCTCACCAGCGCGTTCTCCTCGATGCGCACCCATCCGATCTTGCACGTCGCCCGGCCGCATGAAGGGATCGACGTCACCGCGCCGATGGGCACCCCGATCGAGGCCCCCGCCGCGGGTGTGGTGATCGAGACCGGTTGGGAATCCGGATACGGCAACACGGTGAGCATCGACCACGGGTACGGGATCGTCACCAAGTTCGCCCACACGTCCAAGATCCTGGTCCGCGAGGGCCAGCGGGTGTCCCGGGGCCAGCGCATCGCGCTGGTGGGCAACAGTGGCCTCGCCACCGGTCCCCACCTGCACTACGAGGTGCACGTGAACGGGCGCCCGGTGGATCCGCTCAGGTACGTGCTGCCGGAGCACGTGGTAACGGACTGAGCGGCGGGGAACGGCTAAAACTTCACCTTCGGCGTCTCCGCCGAGCCCGGCGCCGCCTCGAAGTACTCTCTCGGTCCCTGGCCGAACATCCTCGCCGTGAGGTTGTAGGGGAAGCGGCGGATGTAGGCGTTGTAGTCCCCCACCGCCGCGTTGTAGTCCTGCCGGGCCACCGCGATCCGGTTCTCGGTCCCCTCCAGCTGGTCCTGGAGCGCCCGGAAGCTCTCGCTCGAGCGGAGCTCGGGGTAGTTCTCCACGATGGCGAGCAGGCGGCCCAGCCCCTGGGTCAGCGCCTGGTTGGCGGCGGACATCTGGCCGACATCACCCGACTGCACCGCGCCGTTCAGCCGGGCGCGCGCATCGGCGATGTTGCTGTAGACCGTGGACTCCTGCTTGGCCACGCCCTTGACCGTTTCCACCAGGTTGGGAATCAGATCGGCCCGCCGCTGCAGCTGGGTCTCGATCTGACCCTTGGCCTGGTTCACCTTCTCGTCCATCGACTGGATCGTGTTGTACCCGCACCCGGCGGTCACGAGCGCCAGGCTCAGGAGCCAGGCGGAGGTCCAGGGGGAACGCTTCATCGCTGCTCTCCGAGCTGAAGTTGGTCCACGAACATCGTCGCCCGTGCTACCGCCTCGAGATAGTCCTCGAACTCCGAGGTGGTGCAGCGCCAGTTGGACTCGCCCCGATGGCGGATCACGTCGAGCCAGGGCTCGCCCTCGGTCCCGATGGCGGCGGCCGCGGCCGCGGCGAGCTCCAGCGGATCGCCCGGCACCGCGCGGCCGAGCAGAACGAGCATCGCACGCAGCAGGACCATGATGGTGGCGGCGCTCCGGCTCGCCAGATCGCCCAGGGCCGCCGGATCGCCGGCGGCGGCCGCGTATCCCTGCCGGAGGCGCAGCAGCTTCCCCCGGAGCTCGCGCTCGACGGCACGCCTGAGGTCGGCGCGATCCACCACCAGGCCGGCCAGCGGGTCGTTTCCGCGCAGCAGCCGGGACGCGGCGCGCATGTCGCTGATCTCGATCGGGAAGGTATCCGCCGCGCGGGCCCATTCGGCCCGCCCGATGAGGAGCGGCGGCTGCGGCGAGGACTTCCGCCAGGCCGCGAGGGCCGGTCCCAGCGCGCGCAGCGTGTCCGGCGCGATCGAATCGAGAATGAGCAGCAGGTTGATGTCCGAGCGGCCAGGCACGAAGTCGCCGCGCGCGGCCGAGCCGTAGAGCACGGCCGCATACCCCTGGCCCAACGCGCTGTCGGCCGCCTCGAGAAAGGGGCCCACCACCCGATCCACTGCGTCGCGCACTAGAATCGTCCTCCCGCGCCGCCGCCGCTGAAGCCGCCACCACCGCCGAATCCGCCAAACCCTCCGCCCCCGCCGCCCCACCCTCCTCCACCGAAGCCCCCACCGAAGCCGCCGCCGCCGATCCCGGGGCCTCCCCAATATACGTGGCGCCGTCGGCGCCGACCGCCGAAGCCTCGCGTCGCGATGAGGAAGAACACGAAGAGCAGCAGGAACGGCAGCAACCCCGCGAACGGGGGCGCCCGGCCCGCTCCCGGCGCGAGCGGACGGGCGTTGGTGAGGGTCGTGTCGTCCACCCCCATGCCGCGGGCGATGGTCGAGGCGAGGGTCTCCACCGCGGTGGTGAGCGCCTGGCCGTACTCCTCGCGCACCAGGTCGGGGCGAATGAGCTCACGGATCCGGCCCGCGCCGGCATCGGTGATCACCCCCTCCAACCCCTGCCCCACCTCGATCCGGATGTGCCCGGTTCCGGGCTCGTGATTCTGCAACGGCACCAGGAGCAGCACGATGCCGGCGTTCCGCCGCGGTGAGCCGACCGGGGCGTTGGGCCCGATGCCCCACGCCCGACCGATGGCGAGCGCGACCTCCGCCTCGTCCTCCTGGCCGATGGTCGGCAGCGTGACCACGGCGATCTCGGCACCGGTGGTGGCCCGCAGCCGCTCGATCAGCGAGGTCATGCGCGCGCTCGCGGCCGGGTCCACCACTCGGGCGCGATCGGTCACGTACCCGTCCGGCTGCCTTGGGAAGAGGGTATCCACTCCGGGAGATTGCGCCGGAACCACGGCCACGACGGCGAGTTGAAGCGCCGTCAGGAGGGGGATAGCTTTGGCTCGTGTTCCGCTCAAGACTACTCCTGGTGCTGGCCGCCGCCGGATGGATGGCGGGGCTGATCGCCTGCGAGCGTCCGCGCACCGTCGCGGTCCGGGTGTCGATCCCCGGCCCGGACTCGGTGGAAACGCCCGTCACCGGCATCGGCCTCGTCGCGCTGCCGTACGACCGGGACAGCGTGCTGGCCGCGCTCGCCCGCAACGCCCGGTCGCCCCGGCCCGATACCACGGAACTGCAACGACTCTTTCGCGAGTTCCGCGGCCCCTTTACCGCCTACACCGCGACGGCGTTTGCCGCCGGCCAGCTGCACGATTCGCTCGAGCGGCTCAAGGCCCGGCTCGATTCCCTGCCTCGCGGATCGGACGAGTACCGCGAGCGCTATGCCGCCTTCGGCCGCCTGAACGACTCGATGGTAGCGCTCCAGGGGCGCTCCGAGCAGCGGCGGCGCGCGCTCGACCAGGCTCGCGCCGCCTTCGTGGAGCGCAGCGGGACGCTCCGCGCGGCCATTCGGCATTGGGAAGATAGCACCTACCAGGGGTACGACAGCCTCACCGGCGCCCTGGCCGCGCAACGGCATCGCGAGCCGGTCACCGATACCACCGACGCGACCGGCTGGGCCCATTTCACCCTCGACGACGGTCCCTGGTGGATCTACGGCCGATCGTGGGATGCGACCGATCCCAACGCCGAGTGGTATTGGAACGTCCCGGTGACCTCGGACACCATCCTGCTGTCGAGCCGGGCCGGGCGGCAGCGCCCCCGCTACTGAGAACCGGCATGAGATCCTGGCCCTTCCTGGTCGCCGCAGCGGCGGCGACGGCCCTTCCAGCCGCGCTGCCGGCCCAGCAGGCCGACGCCCCGCTCGCCGGCCGCGGCAAGGGTGCGTCGAGCGCGGCGGTCACGGTGTACGAGATGTCGGACTTTCAGTGCCCCTACTGCCGGCGCTTCGCGCTGGAGACCTTCCCGACCCTCGAGCGCGAGTACATCACCACCGGCAAGGTGCGCTGGGTCTTCGTCAATTTCCCACTCAGCACCATCCATCCCAATGCGGTGCCGGCGGCCGAGGTGGCGCTTTGCGCCTCGAAACAGGGCGCCTTCTGGCGGGTGCACGACCTGCTGTACACCCACCAGGACACCTGGGCGCCGCTCAAGGAGCCGGGGCCGTTCCTCGCCACGCTGGCGGACTCGGCGAAGATCTCCAGGAAGTTGCTGTTGACCTGTCTCGCGTCCCCGGACACCCGCACCGAGATCCAGTCCGAGGCCGAGGGCTCCGAGCGCGCGGGCGCCAGCAGCACGCCGAGCTTCTACATCGAGGGCGGCCTGATGAGCGGGGCGCAGCCGGTCGAGGTCTTCCGCCGAGTGCTGGACTCGGTCGTGGCCACCAAACGCCGTCCCGGCACGTGAATCGCCCGACCTTCTTCCTTCTGGGCGCCAGCAAGGCCGGTACGACGTCCCTCCATTACTACCTCGCGCAGCATCCCGGCATCCTGATGTCCGACCCCAAGGAACCGGCGTACTTCCGGCTGGAGTACGAGCGGGGTGCGGACTGGTACTGGCGGACGTACTTCCGCCGGTATGCCGGCCAGCGCGCCGCCGGCGACGGCGCGCCGCAGAACCTGCACCTCCCGTTCGTCGCGGCCCGCATCGCCGCCACGGCGCCGGAGGCACGGCTCCTCGTGCTCTGCCGGCATCCGGTGGAGCGCGCGGTCTCCGCCTGGCGCCACAACGTGCGTCTGGGGATCGAGCCGTTGCCGTTCGGCGCCGCGGTGGAGAAGAACCTCCGCCGCCTGGAGCAGGGTGAGACGTTCGAGGGCGATGAGGGCGCTCGGCGTTATCAGGACATCGG
>DATCWW010000169.1:0-6746 GCA_036566145.1 Gemmatimonadales bacterium | reverse complement strand
AGCGGAGTAGGGGAAAGGTGAAAGGGGAAAGGGGAAGGGGACGCGCGATGAGCTTCTCGCGCGGACCTTCCCCCTTCACCTTTCCCCTTTCTCCCTCCGGCGGCGTGGCCGTTCGCCCGGGCCCGCTCCGCAATCCGATTGGGAGCAGGTGGCGTTGTATGAGCAACGGCCCGCCCGGGCCGTCGCTTCTCACCAGCAAGGTGCAAGTCTCACAAGGAGTTGGCACTATGCGGCAGACGCTCCACCGGGCGGTGCTGGCGGCGGCCCTGGCAACGGGGATGGCGGGACGGGTGGGGGCCCAGGACGACGACCAGCACCATCACATGTCGGGGATGCCGACTCTCGCCGAGGGGTCCACCCCGCTGTACCGCGATCTCGGCACCATGCATCGCAAAGTCACGACCAGGTCCGCCGAAGCCCAGCAGTACTTCGACCAGGGGCTCCGGCTGACCTACGCGTTCAATCACGACGAGGCGATCGGCTCCTACACCGAGGGGACCAAGGCGGATTCCACCTGCGCCATGTGCTGGTGGGGGATCGCCTACGCGATGGGGCCCAACATCAACGCGCCCATGGACACGGCAGTGTATCGCCCGGCGTACGCCGCGATCCAGCGGGCGGTGGCGCTCAAGGCCGGCGCCACGCCCGTCGAGCGTGACCTCATCGACGCGATGGCCAAGCGCTACGGACCCGAGCCGGTCGCCAACCGTGCCCCGCTCGACTCCGCCTACGCCCGGGCCCTCGCGCCGCTGGCGAAGAAGTACCCCAACGACGCCGACGTGCAGACGCTGTACGCCGAGTCGCTGATGGATCTGTCGCCCTGGAACTACTGGACCGATCGCGGGACCAAGCCGCGTCCGGATACCAAGGCGATGGTGGCCTCGCTGGAGAAGACGATCGCCAAGTACCCGAACCATCCGGGGGCCTGCCACTTCTATATCCACGCGGTGGAGGCCTCGACCACGCCGGAGCGGGCGCTCCCCTGCGCCAACCGGCTGGCGGAGCTGATGCCCGGCGCGGGGCACCTGGTTCACATGCCGTCGCACATCTACATGCGGACCGGGCAGTACGACCTGGTGGTCGAGCACAACCATCACGCGGTGGCGGAGGACGAGACCTACATCCAGGACCGGCGTCCGACCGGCTTCTACCAGTACAGCTACTACCCCCACAACTACCACATGCTGTGGGCGGGGCTGATCCAGCTGGGCCGGGGGAGCGAGGCGATCGCGGCCTCGCGCAAGATCGTGAGCGTGATCCCGATCAAGGTGGTGGAGACGGTGCCGCCGCTGGAGTACTTCTTCCCCACCCCGTACTGGACGCTGGTGCGGTTCGGGAAGTACGACGAGATGCTGGCCGAGCCGGCGCCGGCGGCCGAGCTCAAGTACACCACCGGGATGTGGCACTACGCGCGCGGCATCGCGGCCGCGGCGACCGGGAAGCTGGACCTGGCCAAGGCCGAGCAGGATACGCTCGCCGCCATCACCGAGGCGACACCCAAGGAAGCGCCGGCGGGGATCAACTCGCAGCAGCGTCTCCTGACCCTGGCGCAGGGGCACCTCGCCGGGCGTGTCGCGCTGGCCCGAGGGGATACCACGGCTGCCATCGAGGCCTTCAAGGGCGCGATCGCGGTCGAGGACTCGCTGCTCTACGACGAGCCTCCAGCCTGGTACCACCCGGTGCGCCAGGAGCTCGGCGCCGTGTACCTCGCCACCGGGCGCCCAGCCGACGCGGAGCGGACGTACCGCGAGGACCTGCAGCAGTTCAAGAACAACGGCTGGTCGCTGTACGGTCTGGCCGAGGCGCTGAAGCAGCAGGGGAAGGGAGCGGAGGCGGCGAAGTACGAGGAGGCGTATCGGACGATGTGGGACAAGGCCGATGTGAAGCCGATCGCAGGCAATCTCTAGCCGACCTGCAGCGGAGCGGAGGCAAGAGCCCCTGGGGACGCCCGGGGGCTCTTGCTTTGACGCTGTCGCGACAGCTTGCGGGATATATTCCGACTATCCTCATCGGAACCGCAGCCGCCCGGACCTCGATGCGCGACTCAGGCGAGTCCAGACTGGATGAAGCCGCCCTCGACACCGTACCCCTGGTGCCGGGGCTGCTGTGCTTCGCCCTCATCTCCTTGCTGGGCAACCAGCTCGACCTGTATCTGCGTTATCCCGAGCTGGGCGCGGCGGTGCTCTTCCCGCCGTATGCCGCGCTCACCGGGTTCCTGGTCTTATCCCGGCCCCGGACCTGGGTCTGGTACCTCCTCCTGGCGGTGGTCGCACACGTGGCGACCCACTGGTCTCTATGGCCGCTCTCGTGGGTGCTCGGCGCGGACCTGGCTAACCTGGCGCGGGCGCTCGTGGCCGCCGCTCTTCTCCTGGTGCTGTTCCGTGGTGCCCCAGCCCTCGCGAGCATTCGCGACCTGATCTGGTTCACCGCCGCGGGCGTCGTGGCGGGACCGGCCGTCGGAGCCACCATCGGCGCGGCGAATGTCTATCTGCACGGCGCGGCGCCCGGCTACGGGCAGCCTTGGCGAGCCTGGTTCCTGTCCAATGCGCTGACCGGCCTGACCATGCTGCCGATGTTCATCACCGGGATCCCCAGAGTGCTGCGATGGCGTCGTCACCCGGTGAGGCGGGGACGGATCGCGGAAACGATGCTGCTGATGGTGGCGCTCGCCGTCACCTGTGTTGTGGCCTTCCTGGGAAGCGAGTTCAGCCGATGGGGCACGGCGCTCCCGCTCTATGCCCCGCTCCCGGTTCTGATCTGGGCGGCGCTGCGCTTCGGCGTCGGCGGGTCGAGTTTCGCGCTCACCGTGGTTACCCTGGCCGCCATCTGGGCGGCCGACCAGGGCCGGGGACCCTTCCTGGCCCCATCCCCTGACAACAACGTCCTCGTGCTGCAGGCGTTCGTGCTGCTCACCACGCTCCCGATCCTGTGTATGGCCGTGATCGCTGGGGCGCGGCAGCAGGTCACCCGGCTGCACCACGCCTTGCTCGCCTCGCTGCAGGATGAGGTGGCCATTCTCGACGCCCGCGGACGGGTGCTCGAGGTGAACGAGTCGTGGCGGCGATTCACCGACGACGGCAACGGACAGCGGGAATTCGGGCGGGCTCGAACCGGTGACGACTACCTGGCGGCCTTCACCGCGGCGGCAGAGGCGGGAGACGGAAACGCGCAACGCACCATTGCCGGCGTACGCGACGTGCTCGCCCGGGACAGTCGCCGCTTCGAAATGGAATATGAGGTCGAGGTCGAGGGCCGGCACCAGTGGTACACGTTGACCGTGGAGGCGCTGCAGCGGCCGGACGGCGGCGCGGTGGTCACCCGGGCCAATGTGTCCACCCGGCGCGAGGCCCAGATCGAGGTCGAAGCCCAACGGCAGGAGCTCTCCCACCTGGCCCGGGTCGCCGTCGTGGGTGAGATGTCCGGCGCGCTGGCCCACGAGCTGCGGCAGCCGCTCACCTCGATCCTCGCCAACGCCAGCACGGCCCTGCGCCTGGTCCGTCGCGACCCGCTCGAGGTCACGGAGATCGCCCTGATCCTCGAGGACATCGTCAGCGACAACCGGCGCGCCTCCGAGGTCATCGACCGGCTGCGCGCTCTGTTTCAGCGTGGGGAGACTCAGCGCCAGCCGATCTCGATCGGTGACCTGGTGGGCGAGTCGCTGGAGCTGGCCCAAGCGGAGCTCGTCACCAGGCGGGTCCTGGTCACGACCGACGTGGAGCCCGGCCTGCCGCCGGTGCCGGTCGATCGGGTGCAGCTCCAGCAGGTCCTGCTCAACCTCATCCTGAACGCCTGCGACGCCATGAGCGCGAGGCCGTTCGAGGAGCGCAGGCTTCAGGTGGCCGTGCGGCGGGTGATGCCGAACGAGGTCCAGGTCTCGGTTCGGGACCGCGGCATGGGCATTCCACCCGAGCTGGTGGACCGCTTGTTCCAGCCGTTCGTCACGTCCAAGCCCCAGGGGCTCGGCTTGGGCCTCTCCATCTCGCGCACCATCGTGGCTGCCCACGGCGGGCGGCTCTGGGCGGAGAACGATCCGGGCGGCGGGGCGACGTTCCACTGCGCCCTCTCGACCAGCATGCCGACAGCCGACCTCCTTCTGTCCGGACAGGAGGTCAGCCGGGACCAGATGAGGACCACCGGCACGACTGTGGGCTCCTGACACCGTCGTTCCGGCGCTCGCCTGAGGAGGCAGGGAGGCCGCTTCGGTCGGTTCCAAGACGAGCCCGCCCGCGGCAGGTGCGGGTCTCGCTGAGCTGGGGACTCCAGGCTCTCAGGGCTTCCAGGCCGGGTAGACCGCGCTGCTCCCCAGATGCAGGGGCAGTGCGGCGCCGTCCAGGCCGAGCAGCACGGGACCGATCTCGGCGATCGCGATCAACCACTGTCCGTCGGGAGACCAGGACAACCCGAAGTCGAAGAATCGGGCTCCTTCAGGCGAGACCCGACGCGCCTCGGTGCCGTCGGGACGCACCACCCAGACCGAGCCCTGGCCCAGCGCGCGCCGGTGCAACGCGATCCAATTGCCGAGCGGTGACCACCGCGGTTGGGTGCCGTCGATGGCAAGCTCGGTTTCCGAGGAGTCGGCAAGCGTCAGAATACGGAGGGTGGCTCTCTCGGGGTGTCCGCGGTTGGAAAAGAAGGCTACCCTGGCGCCGTCCGGTGACGGGGTGGGAAAGACGTCGGCGCTTCCGACACCTCCCGCAGGACCCACCCGCTCGAGCGCGGTGCCGTCCGCGTGACTCCGCCAGATCTCCCCCCCGACCGACGACGCGGTGTACGCATGGAAGTAGATCCAGGCCCCATCGGCGGAGAATTCCGGAAAGGCCGACTCCTCGAACGGCAGCGCGCCGGTCAGCAACCGGGCGGCGGCCCCGCCGCCGGATGGAATGCGGCGCAGATGGGTCCCGAGATTGTTGGAGTAGTGGTAGACAATGGTCTGGCCGTCGGGATCCCAGGTGGAGGCCCCGCCGTACAGCGCTCCGGTCTCGGCGAGGAGTCGCCGACCGGTGCCGTCCAGGTTTACCACGGAGATATGCGACGGCACTGCGAACTCGCCCAGCGCAACCGTCCCCTCCGGTACCACGCTCACCCGGGCCACTGCCGTGAACCCCCCGGCCGTTGCCGTCACCGTGCCGCGACCGATTGCCTCGGCCTTCACGGTGCCGCTGGCCGATACGGTGGCGATGGCAGGGGTCTCGGCGATGTAGCTGACCACCTCGGAGCGCGGGCTCAACCACTGGTCGACCAGCGCCGCCCGCAGCTCGTAGCTCGCGCCGGCATACACGGCAGTGTCGGACACGTGGAACAGCACGCCGATCGGATTGCCCGGCTCGATGTGGAACCGCGCGGTGTCGCTGAGATCCAGTGATGGAACTTCGATCGGCACCCCGGCCTCCCCGGCCGGGTATCCCAGATAGACCCGGGTGGAGGCCCGGCCGCGCGCGTCGGTGGCAACCTCCAGCTCGGGGACGACACGACCCACGTCCGTGGAGAAGGGGAGCGCGCAGGCGGGCAGGCAGACGGCGGGACCGAACCGAACCGTGACGCCTTGGGCGGGACCCCCGCCCTGCCCGCGAACCTCGACCACGAGCGGGTCCTCGAGAACGGCGCCGGTCGTATCGGCCTGGGCCAGGCCGGAGACGATGCGGATCTCGCCCAGACCAGGCTCGCCGGCACTGTCCCCACACCCGCCGAGACAGAGCCCCGCCGCCAGGGCCAGACAAGCTTCCCGTGTTGCCGGCACCGAGCTCCCCGAGAGGATGTCGAGCTACTGATACTGGATGTAGTCCGGCCGCGGATAGAGTCCGAGCACCTGCTCGGGTGTCATCAGCCCGTCGTCACCGCACCCCACCGCCAGCGCCACCGAATCGGGACAGGTCCACGGCGCTGTTTCGCCGCGAAACACGGGCTTGCGGTCATTCTTGTAGAAGAGCTTAAAGCCGGTGTACTGCACCGGGTAGGGCACGATCCACAAGCGATAGGCGTCCTCCTTGTGCTTCTGAATGCCGAAGCCGTCCATGTCGATCACCACCTGCACCCGCGGGTCCAGCTCGATCCGCTCGACGTTGGTGAGCATCCGCCGGGTGAAGCGATGCACCACCAGCACCTTGGGCGGGATCTTCTCCTCCTCCACCAGCTTGCTCAGCACGCCCACCGCGGTGTTCACGTCGGTCGCGTCGAGCGTCCCGATGCGCCGGCCGGGAACGCCGCCGTTCTTCATGGCGAACTCGGGGTCGAGCGCCAGGTGCACGTAGGGCCGGCGGAGGTACGGCAGCAGCGGCTCCAGCTCCGCGGCCACGGTGCTGTGCCCGATCTGGATGTCCAGGATCAGGATCCATCCCCGGTCCTCCACCCACCGCGCGACGCTGTCGATCACCGCCGTGCCGAGCCGGAGCCGGTACTTCCCAGCCCCGCCCGGCTTCTCCTGCGCCACGGTGGCGATCAGGTGCAGGGCCGGCATCACCGCGCGGCTGCTGTCGGCCGCGGCCCACAAGCGGGCGGTGCGCTCGAGCCGGGGCAGCATGCTGTCGGGCGGGATCCTGCCGAGGATGCCCATGCGGGTGCTGCGGGGTGTGCCGTAGTAGGCGACGATGCGATTGGCGGGAATGAGGGAGCCGGGGAGCGGCTCGGGCAGGCCGGGGACCGGCCAGCGGGCGGAATCGGCCGGGGTGAGCCGGAAACCGTAGTGGCCGCCGCGCCTCACGGGGCGCGCGGCGGCCGAGGCGTGTCGCGCGGAATCGGCGGTGTCGGCC
>DATCWW010000154.1:0-3506 GCA_036566145.1 Gemmatimonadales bacterium | reverse complement strand
GGCCGGCTCGCCCGCGCAGTCGCTGGTTCCGCTGCCCGAGCTCGAGCTGCTCGATCCGGCGGAGCTCGACTCGTTGCTGCAGCGGATGGAAATGCCGTCCGCGGGGAGCTCGACGCTGGACGCCCCCGGTCTGGGCGACCTGGAGGACACCGAACTGGAGCAGGTGCTGGACACCTGGGAGGGTTGATGCGAAGACTCGTCCTTCTGGTCGCGCTGACGACCGCTGCTCGTGGCGCCGTCGCGGCGCAGGATCCCGATACCACGCGCCCGCAGGCCCAGGCGCTCCGTCAGCGCATCGAGGAGCGCTTCGCCCAGCGGGTGCAGGAGCAGCTCGGGCTCTCCGACGAGCAGGCGGCCAAGCTCCGCGTCACCAGCCACGACTACGGCGAGCGCCGGCGGAAGATGGAGGCGCGGGAGCGGGATCTGCGGGTCGCCCTGACCGGACAGCTCCGCCCCGGGGTCGCGGCCAACGAGGACAGCGTGGCCCGCCTGACCAAGGCGCTGGTGGACCTCCGGGTGGACTACGCCAACACCTGGCGCGACGAGATGAACGCCCTCTCCTATCTCACCCCGGTCCAGCGCGCCCAGCTCTACGTGATGCGCGACCGCCTGCTGCAGCGGGTCCAGGAGATCCGGGACGAGCGTGGCGGGTGGCGGAGGCGGCCGGCGAGTCCCTAGATTCCCGCAGTCCCCTTCTCAGGCACGGCGATGCGGTTTGGGCTCGGCTGGACCGTCGCATTGTTGATCGGGGCCGCCGGCGCGGCTCCGGCCCAAGCGCCACTGGTGTATCGCATCGACGTCTCGGGCACGGTCGAGAACGGTCTCGCCCCCTACGTGGCGCGCGGGCTCCACGAGGCGGCGGACGCGGGGGCCGCCGCCGCCTACCTCGACATCGACACGCCGGGCGGCCGCATCGACGCCGCCGAACGGATCGCGGACGCGGTCCGTCGCTCCTCCATCCCGGTCTACGCCTTCGTCAATCCGCGCGCCTTCAGCGCCGGCGCGCTGATCGCGATCGCCAGCACGGGCATCTACATGCGGCCCGGCGCCGTGCTCGGCGCGGCCACTCCGGTGGACGGCGAGGGCCATAAGGGCTCGCCCAAGATGGTCTCCGCCATGCGCGCCGAGTTCCGCGCGGTGGCGGAGGAGCGCGGACTGGATCCCCGGATCGCGGAAGCGATGGTGGACGAGAGCATCGAGATTCCCGGCGTCGTGGCGGCCGGGGAGCTGCTCACCCTGACCAGCGCCGAGGCGCGGAAGGTGGGATTCTCCAAGGGCGACGTCGCCGACGAAGCCGCCCTGCTCCGGGCAGTGGGGCTGGCCGGTGCCCGCGTGGTGCAGGTGCAGCCGAACTGGGCCGAGCTCGTCGTGCGGTTCCTCACCAACCCCCTGGTCTCACCGCTGCTGCTGTCGCTCGGCCTCCTGGGACTGGTGTTCGAGATCAAGCACGGCGCCTTCGGGCTCGGCGGGCTGCTGAGCCTCCTGTCGCTCGGCCTCTTCTTCGGGTCCAGCTTCATTCTCGGCCTCGCCGGGTGGGAGGAGGTTCTCCTCCTGGGTCTCGGCGCCATTGCCCTGGCGGTGGAGGTGTTCGTGCTGCCGGGGTTCGGCGTGGCCGGCATCGCCGGCATCGCGGCGATCGCCACCGCCATCGTCCTGGCCCTGATCGGCGGAACTCCGACCGCGGGCGACGTGGCGCAGGCGCTCGCCATCCTGGCGACCAGTCTGGTGATCACCGTGGCGGTGGCCTACGCCTGGCTGCGCCACCTGCCCAGCAGCACCCGCTTCTCCGGCCTCTTCCTCCGGCACGGTCTGCCTCAGGCGGACGGCTACATCTCGGCGCTGCCCCGGGGCGACCTCGTCGGTCAGGAAGGGGTCGCGCTCACCGATCTCCGCCCCGCGGGGACGGCCCGTATCGGCGCCGAGCGGGTGGATGTCGTCACCGAGGGCGAGTACGTGAGCCAGGGTGCCCCGGTCCGTGTGGTACGCAGCGAAGGCTACCGGCACGTGGTGATCCCGGTGGCGCGATGATCCCGTCTCTCCACCTCCCACAAGGACTTCCCGTGGACGACTCGATGCTGAGCCTGGGCGTGGTGCTGGCGCTGGTGTTCGTCGGCGTCATCGTCCTGATCGTGTTCTTCCAGTTCATCCCCTTCGGCCTCTGGCTCACGGCGCTGTTCAGCGGGATCCGGATCTCGTTCTTCACCCTGTTCGGGATGCGGTTCCGGCGGGTGGATCCGCGGGCGATCGTGATTCCGATGATCAGCGGCCACAAGGCGGGAATCGCGCTCGAGGTGAACGATCTCGAAGGCCACTTTCTCGCCGGCGGCAATGTCAATCGGGTCGTGAACGCGCTCATCTCGGCCGACAAGGCCGGGATCGCCCTGACCTACAAGCAGGCGACCGCGATCGACCTGGCCGGGCGCGACGTGTTCGAGGCGGTGCAGGTGAGCGTCAATCCCAAGGTCATCACCACGCCGAAGGTGGCGGCCATGGCGAAGGACGGGATCCAGCTGCTGGCCATCGCTCGAGTCACGGTGCGGGCCAACATCAACCGCCTGGTCGGCGGGGCGGGGGAGGAGACGATCCTCGCCCGGGTGGGTGAGGGAATCGTGAGCACGATCGGTTCAGCCGCCTCCCACAAGGCGGTGCTGGAAAACCCCGATCTCATCTCCAAGACTGTGCTAGCCAAGGGACTCGACGCGGGCACCGCGTTCGAGATCCTCTCGATCGACATCGCCGACGTAGACGTGGGGAAGAACATCGGCGCCGAGCTCCAGACGGACCAGGCCGAGGCCGACAAGCGGATCGCGCAGGCCAAGGCGGAGGAACGGCGGGCGTTGGCGGTGGCGATGGTGGAGGAGTACAAGGCCGAAGCCCAGAAGCAGCGCGCGTCGGTGATCGCGGCCGAGGCCCAGATTCCCCTGGCCATGGCGGAGGCATTCCGCAGCGGCAACCTGGGCGTGATGGATTACCAGCGATACCGGAACGTGCAGGCCGATACCAGCATGCGGCAGGCGATCGCGGGGCAGAGCGACGAAGCGCCGAACACGGGGGCGTGATGACGGGTGACCTCGGCGGGCTGCTCGTCCTCGCCCTGATCTGGCTCTTCTTCAAGCTGGTGTCGCGGAGCCGGGAGGAATCGGCGCCGCCGCCGGCGCGTCGAGAGAGCCCGCCCGGGCTCGCCCCGCTGAACGACCCTCCCCAGGAGGAGGGGCGGGCGTTGCGGATGCTGCTGCGGGAGCTGGAGAAGGCCATGAACCAGGGCGACGCCGCCTCGCGGGGTCGCCCGGCCGGCCCGACTGGACGGCCCGCCGCCCGCCCCCTTCCCCCGGCGGAGGAAGTGGAGGATCGGGAGGTGCTGGAGGTCGCGCCCGAGGTGGAGAGCCTGGAGCGCGAGCCTCGTCGGGCCGAGCGGGCGGCCGTGGATCAGGACGACGAAGCGCTGCAGGTGATCGCGCGTCGGGCGGCCTCCACCGCCGCGCGCGCCGGCGGACGTACGCCGGCGG
>DATCWW010000152.1:0-7763 GCA_036566145.1 Gemmatimonadales bacterium | reverse complement strand
GCAGGGCCCCGGCCGCCCGCGCGCGCGTGGCATCGTAGTCGGCCTCCAGGGCCGCGCGGGCCAGCGCGCGAGCCGCCAGAGTATCGCCGGCGCGAGACGCCAGCTGATCGATGGCCCAGCTCCGCTGCCAGAGGTCAGGGTGGCGCTCGAGCAGCGTGGCGAGCCAGGCGGTGGGCTGGGGGAAGTCGAGCGTCTTCACCACCGCGTTCTGGTCGTCGAAGCTCACCATGGTGGGCGCGGTCCGGACTCCCTCGACACGTACCACCTGCTCCCGTCGGTCGATCGTCACCCGCGCGACCACGTCCCCGGTGGCCGTTCCCACCCGGATCGCGATGGGCGCGCGGAACGCCTGGGGCACGCTGAAGCGGATGCCGGTGCTGTCCGCGGTCGCGGTATCCCGCTGCGTCTGCCGGACGGTGAGGACCAGGGCCGAGGCGGCGGAGTCGTAGCGGGAGGCGACGGAAAACTCGGGGTAGCCGGCCTGGTAGATCCACTGGGACCAGAACCAGGGCAGACTCCGGCCGGTAGCCTCCAGCACCGCCTGGCGGAGGTCGTCGCTGGTCGCGTTGCCGTAGGCGTGGCCGGTGAGATAGCGGTTCATCGCGGCCCAGAACGGCTCCCGGCCCAGCTCCTTCTGCAACATCCAGAGCACCAGCGCGCCCTTGGGGTAGACGTTGTTGGAGTTCCAGGTGGCGAGCGGCGTCCGCCGGCGGGCGTCCTTGAGCAGGTACTCCCGATACTCGTCGAGGTAGTAATCCTCCTCGGCGTGGCGGCCCAGCGTCGCGCCCCAGTACTGCCCCGGCATGAACTCCGCCATGCCCTCATTGAGCCAGTAGTTGGCCCAATTTTCCGCCGTGACCAGGTTGCCGAACCACTGGTGCGCCAGCTCGTGGGGGATGAGCGACCGGCGGTACCAGGGCCGGTCGCGGTAGGCCCTCGCGTCGGGTAGCCAGTCCACCAGGGTGGTGGCGCTCACGTTCTCCATGCCCCCGATGAAGTCGGCGACGGTGACCTGCGCGTACTTGTTCCAGGGAAACGGCACGCCGGTGAGCCGGGCGTAAACCCGGATCATGTCCGCGGTAACACCGAACAGGGGGCGCGCGAGCGCCCTGTCTTCGCGATAGACGTAGTACTCGAGCGGCACCGGCCCGCGATCGGCGATCCGGACGAACGGCGCCGCGGCCAGGCTGATGAGATAGGTGGACGCGGGCTTCTCCTGCACCCAGTGCACCACCCGCGATGTGCCGGTCCGGCGGTCGCTCACCAGGCGGCCGTTGGAGACCACGGTGAGCCGGGCGGGCACGGTGGCGACGAGATCCCAGGTCGCCTTGTCGTCCGGCGCCGCCCAGGTGGGGATCCAGCGCGGATTCCCGTCGGTGCCGCCGCCGCTGTAGACCTGTTGCGGCCGGTGAGCCCGTCCCGGCTCCTCCTTGAAGAAGTAGAGCCCTCGTCCCTGCGTGATGACCCCGTGGTAGGCGACGGTGAACCGCACCGTGTCGCCCCAGGCCACGGCGTGTGGAAGGCGCACGACCAGCGTGTCGCCCGGGCGGTCGTACCGAAGCTTCTCGCTGGCCCGACCGGTGACGGCGCGAACCTCGAGCTTGCGCTCCATGTCGAGGCGGACCGCGTCGAACCCGTCGCGCTTCGCGACCAGCGTGGTGATGACCCGGCCGTCGAAGGAGGTCGAGTCCCAATCGAAGTTCCCGACTTCGATCCGCTGATGGATCAGATCGTAGTCGTGCGAGGGCGTGTCCCAGCCGTTCACCACTCGCTCGAGGTTGGTCTGAGCGGCCGCGGAGTTGATCGGAAAAACGAGCAGGATGATGGCGGCGCGCAGGGGCTTCAGGGGAGCTCCGGTGTGGGCGGGGCTTCGTGGTTCTTCCGGGTTACAGCGGCAATGCCAGTTGTGCCAACGGAGCAAACGTGTGGCGGTGGTGCCGGCAGGGCCCCTCGAGCGCCAGGGCCTCCTGGTGCTCGGGCGTCCCGTACCCGACGTTGGTCTCCCACTTGTACACCGGGTACCGCCGCGCGAGCCGGTGCATCAGCAGGTCGCGGACGGTCTTGGCGAGGATGGCGGCGGCGGAGATCGACTGACAGCGGGCGTCGCCGTCGATCAGCGCGTCGTGGACGTACCCGATCTCGGGGAGCGGCAGGCCGTCGATGAGAATGCGGTGGGGCTGGGGAAGCGGAGTGCGGCGAAGCAGCACGGCGATGGCGCGGCGCATGGCGAGGGCGGTGGCGACCCGGATGTTGAGCCGGTCGATCTCGCGTGAGGAGGCGGCGCCGACCCCGAAGCCGAGGGCACGTTGCCGGATGCGGTCGGCGAGCTTGAGGCGGATGTGGGCCGGCAGGGTCTTGCTGTCGCGGAGGCCGCGCACGGCGGCGCAGCCCGCCGGAAACACCACGGCCGCGGCAACCACCGGTCCTGCCAGTGGGCCGCGGCCCGCTTCATCCACGCCGACGAGAAGCCGCTCCTCGGCCCAGGCCGCCCGTTCTTGCCGCAGCGTGGGTCGGGGAGGCATGGCTCAGCCCTCGCGCTTCTCCCGGATTCTGGCGGCCTTGCCGCTCAGGGCGCGGAGGTAGTACAGCTTGGCCCGGCGGACCCGTCCGCGGCGCACCAGCTCGACCGAGGCGATGGTGGGGCTGTGCAGGGGGAAGAGCCGCTCCACCCCGACGCCGGCCGACACCTTGCGGACGGTAAACATCTCGCTGATGCCGCCGCCCCGCTTGGCGATGACCAGGCCCTCGAACGCCTGAAGCCGCTCCTTGTCGCCCTCGCGAACCCGGACCATGACCCGAACGGTGTCTCCCGGATCGAATGCAGGAATGTCCGTGCGCAAGCCCTCACGGGCCACTTCTGCCAACCGTTCCATGGTAGAACCCTCCGCGCCTGCGGGCGCCTGGTGTGATCGTGCCGCCAACAAACTACTCTGCCTGCCCTGCCCTGTCATCCCGCTCCAGCAGATCCGGCCGCCGCTCCCGGGTGAGCCGTTCCGACTCCGCCTCGCGCCACTCCGCGATCCGGGCGTGGTTCCCCGACAACAGCACCTCGGGGACGGTCATCCCCCGATACTCCGGCGGCCGGGTGTAGCTCGGCGGACTGAGGAGCCCGTCGTAATGCGAGTCCGAGCTGGCCGCCTCGTGATCGCCCAGGGCCCCCGGCAGGAGCCGCACCACGGCGTCCAGCACGCAGAGCGCCGCCGGCTCTCCACCCGAGAGCACGAAATCCCCGACCGAGCGCTCCTCGGTGGCCAGCCCCTCGGCCACCCGCTGGTCCACGTCCTTGTAGTGCCCGCACAGCAGGGTGAGCCGCCGTCCCACCGAGTACCGCACCGCATCGGCGTGGGTGAACCGCGCCCCCCGCGCGCTCAGCAGCACCACCGTTTCCACCGGCCCCAGGCTCTCCACCGCCTCGAAGAACGGCTCGGGCTTGAGCACCATCCCCGCGCCGCCGCCGTAGGCGTAGTCGTCCACGGTCTGGTGCCGGTCGTAGGTGAAGTCGCGGAGCTGGACAAGGTTGTAGTGAACCAGTCCGGCCGCCGCCGCTCGCCCCGGTATGCTCGCTGCCAGGTACGGAGCGATGACCTCGGGAAAGAGCGTCACGACATCGATGGTCAGCATGGCATTCGCACCGCTATCGTGTCATCCCGAGCGCGCTATCATGTCATCCCGAGCGGAGCGAGGGATCTGCTGCAGGCTTCTCGGAAGGCAGCCTGGATCCCTCGGTCGCTGCGCTCCCTCGGGATGACAGCCGCGGGCCGTCTCCCCTGCCCCGCGACTCTCCCCCTGCGCCTCTGCGCCCCTGCGCCCCTGCGCCCCTGCGTCCCTGCGTCCCCTACTCCACCAACCCCTCCGGCGGCTCCACCAGCAGCCGCCGCCCCGCCCGGTCCACCTCCCGCACGAACTCCTTCAGGTACGGCAGCAGGAACTCCCGCTTGGGACCCTGCACTTCGATCATCAGCCCGGCCGGCAGCTCGTACACCCCGGAGACCAGCCCCAGCGGCGTCCCATCCGCCAGCCGAACCGAGAATCCCTCCAGCTCGTGGAGGTAAACCTCGTCGCCTTCGGGCGGGAGCAGCTCGTCGGCCGGGGCCGCCAGGAACAGCCCCCGCCACGGCTCCAGCGCCTCCCGGCTGTCGGCGCCCACGAACTTCACCAGCCACTCCCGGTGGTAGGCCCGGCTGCGCTCGACCGTGACCGGCCCCGCCACGGCCTCGCCGTCCAATCCCACCAGGCGCAAGGAGCGGCCCGGGGCGAACACCGCCTCGGGCCGGTCGGTCAGGGGGAACAGGGTGACGTCCCCCTTCAATCCGTGCGGCTTTCTGAGCCGGCCCACCACCAGGTGGCGGGCGTCGGCGGTCACGCCGTAGCGGCCTTGAACACCCCGGCCTGCTTGAGCAGCGACTGCACCGTGTCCGACGGGGTGGCTCCGCGGGCGATCCACTCGCGCGCCTTGGCCGCGTCGACCTGGACCTTGTCGGCCGAGGTCTCACCCTTCGGGTTGTAGGTGCCGATCACCTCGATGAAGCGCCCGTCGCGGGGCGACTCCTGGTCGGCCACCACGATACGGTAGAGCGGGAGCTTCTTCCGGCCGATGCGCCGGAGGCGAATCCGAGTTGCCATGTCCGTTCCTGGTGTGTGCGGGTTACCCGGGGAATGGGCCGCGGCCGAAGGGGAGCTTGAGGCCCATTCCGCCGCTCTTCCCCACGGTCTTCATGACCTTCTGCATCTGCTTGAACTGGCTCAGGAGAGTGTTCACCTCCTGCACCGTGCGGCCCGATCCCTTCGCGATCCGCAACCGCCGCTGCCCGTTGAGCAGATCCGGATTGGACCGCTCCTTGGGCGTCATCGAGAGCACGATGGCCTCGACGTGCTTGAGCTTCTTGTCGTCGATCTTGGCCGCCTGGAGCATCGCCGGATTCACGCCCGGCAGCATCCCCAGCACGTTCTTGAGCGGCCCCATCTTCTGCATCTGGCGCATGGCGTTGAGGAAGTCCTCGAGATCGAGGCCCTTCTTCGACGTGACCTTCTTGGCCAGCCGCTCGGCTTCCTTCTCGTCCACCGCGGTCTGGGCCTTCTCCACCAGCGACAGGATGTCGCCCTGCTGCAGGATCCGGCCGGCCAGCCGGTCGGGATGGAACGGCTCCAGCGCGTCGAGCTTTTCGCCCACGCCGATGTACTTGATCGGCGCGTGGGTGACGCCGTAGATGGAGAGGGCCGCGCCGCCCCGGGCGTCGCCGTCCATCTTGGTGAGGATCACGCCCGTGATCCCCAGCGCCGAGTGGAACCCCTGCGCGATCCGGACGGCGTCCTGCCCCGTCATGCCGTCGGCGACCAGCAGGATCTCGTGAGGCGAGACCGCCGCCTTGAGCCGCTTGAGCTCGTCCATCATCTCGGCGTCGATCTGCAGCCGCCCGGCCGTATCCACCAGGACCGTGCGGGCCCGGGCGCGCCCCGCGGCCGCGATGCCGTCCCTCACCAGCTTGACCACGTCCTTGGCCGCCGGATCGCCGTGGACGCCGACATCGATCTGCCGGCCCAGCGTCTGGAGCTGCTCGACGGCGGCAGGCCGGTAGACGTCCGCCGCGACCAGGAACGGCGCCTTCTGCTCCTGCTTGAGCCGCCGGGCGAGCTTGCCGGCCGTCGTCGTCTTGCCCGAGCCCTGGAGGCCGACCAGCAGGATGACCGTCGGCGGCACCGTGGCGTGGGCGATCGGCGCCTGCTTCTCGCCCAGCATGACCACCAGCTCGTCATAGACGATCTTGACGATCTGGTGCCCCGGCCGCACCGTCTGGATCGAGGCGACTCCCACCGCCTTGGCCTGCACCCGCTCGAGGAAATCGCGGGTGAGGTCGAAGCTCACGTCGGCCTCGAGCAGGATGCGCCGGATCTCCCGGAGCCCCTCCCTGACCGCGTCTTCGGTGAGCACGCCGCGCCCCGTGAGCTTCTGGAGCGTGGCGTTGAGCTGGGCGGAAAGCTGGTCGAACATAAGCCCGTAAGCATAACCGGGCGGCGGACTTCTATCAAGTCGGCGGGGTTGCGCGCTCCGGGCCGGCGCTACTTTGGGTGGCATGGACGCCCCGACTCCGACCCCGACCCCGAGCCCCGCCACCCTCCAGCCGCCGCCCGACGCCGCCGAGCGCCAGCAGCGGCTCGACCGGATGAAGCGCACCGCCACCGGCCTGCTGGCCGTCATGGCGGCGGTCTTCGCCGCCTGCCTCGTCCTGGAGCCGCGCTATCCCTGGCTGGCCTACGTTCGGGCCACCAGCGAGGCGGCCATGGTCGGCGGCATCGCGGATTGGTTCGCCATCACCGCCCTTTTCCGCCATCCGCTCGGCGTCCGGATCCCCCACACCGCGATCATCCCCAACCGGAAGGACCGGATCGGTCGGACGCTCGGCAACTTCGTGGAGCACAACTTCCTGTCCGATGCCGTGCTGGCCGCCAGGCTCCGGTCGATCGGGCCGGGCCGGCTTGCCGCCGAGTGGCTCCGTCGGCCGGAGAACGCCCGGTCCGTGGCCCGGCAGTTCGCCGGCGTGCTGCGGAGCGCCACGGACGTGGTGCGGGACGAGGACGTGCACGCCCTGCTGGAGCGGAGCGTGATCGAGCCGCTCCGGGACCGGCCGGTGGCTCCGGTCCTGGCTCACGGTCTCGCGCTCCTCACCGCCAACGACCGGCATCAGCAGGTGCTCGACCGGGTCATCCAGGGGTTGGCCTCCCTGCTCACCCGCAATCAGAGTCTGATCCGGGAGCGCATCGATGCCGAAAGCCCCTGGTGGGTGCCTGGCTTCGTGGACGACCGGGTCCATGCCCGCATCGTGGAGGGGATCGAGCACACCCTGCTCGAGGTGGCCGCCGATCAGGGCCATCCGCTGCGGCGGCAGTTCGACGAGCTGCTGGAAGAGTGGGCGGCGCAGCTGCAGACCTCGCCCGCGGTGATGGCCCGGGCCGACGAGGTCAAGCGGCAGCTCTTCGATCATCCTACCAGCCGGCGACTCAGCGCCTCGCTCTGGGAGGAGGTCAAGCGGATCCTCGACCGCCAGGCCGACCTGGGCCCCGGCGACGCCCCCGGCGCGGTGGAGCGCGGACTGGTCGCGCTGGCCGAGGGCGCGCTGGAGGACGAAGCACTGCTGACGAAGGTGGACGGCTGGCTGATCGAGGCGGCGCTCCGGCTGGTGCGCGATCACCGCCACGAGTTCGGCCAGCTCATCGCCAACACGGTGAGCGCCTGGGATCCCGAGATGACCTCGCGGCGGATCGAGCTGGCGGTGGGACGCGATCTGCAGTTCGTGCGGATCAACGGCACCGTGGTCGGCGGGCTGGTGGGATTGCTGCTCTACATCGGGGCCAGGCTGGCGGGACTCTCGCCCTTCTGAGAGCTCGAACCCGTTCCTCGGTCAGCTCGCGATCAGCGTGCCCAGCTGCCGCCAGGTCACCCGGACGGCGCCGATCTCCGAGAGCACGGCGGCGAACTCCGGGCTCAGGACCGTGTCCAGGTCGCGCTGGCGCCAGGCGGCTCCCCACCCCGGATCGTCCTGGGTGAACCGCTGGAGCTCCGCGTCGTCGTAGCCGGGGTGGATCAGGACCTCCGTCACGCCGGGACCGAGCTCCCGGAGCTGGGTCAGGTACCAGTCCTTCCACTGCTCCGAGGTTCCCAGCTCGCTCCGCATCTCTACCCGATGATCCAGCGGCACCGTGCCGCGTCGGGATGGCGCGCGAAGGTACTCGCGGCGGCTGAGCCACCTCCGCGCTACCCGGTACGG
>DATCWW010000142.1:0-2042 GCA_036566145.1 Gemmatimonadales bacterium | reverse complement strand
GGCCGCCATTGTCGCGCTGGCGCTGGCGGGGACGGTCGTGTGGCTCACGGTCACCGCGGGCAATCCGTTCCCGCCCCGCACCATCACCATGGCCACCGGGCCGCCGGGGAGCGCCTTCAGCGAGTTCGGCGCGCGCTATCGGGAGGTCCTGCGCCGGTCAGGGGTCGACGTCCGTCTGGTCCAGACCCACGGCGGGGTGGAGAATCTCGAGCGCCTCCGGGACGCGCGCTCGGGCATCGATGTGGCCTTCGCAGAGAGCGGGCTCACCAGCCCGGACCGGTCACCGGACCTGGTGTCGCTCGGCGCGATCTCGGTCGCACCGCTCTGGCTCTTCTTCCGGAGCGGGATTCAGGTCGGCGCCGCCGGGGCGCTGGCCGGGAAACGGCTTTCGATCGAGCCCGAAGGGAGCGCCACCCGCCCGCTCGCCCTCCGGCTGCTCGCGCTCAACGGGGTGAAGGACTCGACCCTCCGGCTCCTCGGCCTTCCGCCGGACCGAGCGGCCGACGCCCTGCTGCGAGGAGAGCTCGACGGGGTCGCGATGCTGACCTCGCTCCGGTCGCCCGTCGTGCGGAAGCTGCTGATGGCCGACGGAGTCGTGCTCCTGGGCTATCCCCGCGCCGATGCCTACGTCGCCCTCTTCCCCAGCCTCACCAAGGTCGTGCTCCCTGCCGGCGTGGCCGACCTGGCGCGAAACATCCCGCCGCAGGACGTCCCCCTGCTCGCGGTCGAGGCCAGTCTGGTGGCGCGCCGGGACCTCCATCCCGCGCTGCACTACCTCCTGCTCCAGGCCGCGTCCGAGGTCCACGGTGGCCCCGAGATCTTCCACCGAGCCGGGCGCTATCCGGCGGCCGAGGGGGTGGACCTGCCGCTCAGCGAGCAGGCCAGGCAGTTCTACCGGTCGGGGCTGCCCTTCGCCTATCGGACGCTGCCGCTGTGGCTGGCCGGCATGACCGAGCGGTTCCTGATCCTGCTGATCCCGCTGCTGGTGGTGATGTTCCCGCTGCTGCGGCTGGTGCCCGGCTTGTATGGCTACGTCGTGGAGCATCGGATCTACAGCCTGTACGGGCAGCTGAGGATGCTGGAGGGGGAGCTGGAGGAGGCGGGGCGTGGTCCGGAGCTCGAGCGCGTCGGCGTGGCGCTGGAGGACCTGAGCCGACGGGCGAGCCACCTGTCGGTACCGCTGATGTTCACCCAGCGGCTCTTCATCCTGAAGAGCCACATCGCGCTGGCCCAGGCAGAGGTGGAGAAGCGCCGCCGGGCGGGGCCGGCCGGAGCACCCGCCTCCCCGCCCGAGCAGCGCCGCGAGGTCAGTTGGCCCGCACTGCCTCGAGCGCAATCGTGACCTGTACGGTGTCGCCGATCATCTTGGTACCGGCGACGGTCTCGTTCCAGATGATGTCGAAGTCTCGCCGATCCACAGCGCCCGTGGCCTCGAAAGCGATCCTCTCGTGCCCCTCGGCGTCCTTCGCGATGCCTCGGTATTGCCCGGTCAGCGCGACGGGCTTCGAATGCTCCTTGATCGTGAGTATGCCGTTCACGGTCAGAGCGCTGTCGGTCACCACGAACCCGGTTCCTTCGAACTTCATGGTGGGATAACGCGTGACCGCGAAGAATCGATCCGACCGGAGATCGGCATCCCGATAGGCGTTCCCAGTATTTAGGCTCGCCGTCTGAACCTTGACCGTCACCGTTCCGCTCCGCCAGTCGCCCGCCGGGGTGGCCAGGACGGCGTAGTACCGCTCGAATGTCCCCCGCACCTGGCCGACCAGGTGTCGGACCCCAAAACCGACCTGCGAGTGCGCCATATCAACTACCCACTTGGTCTCCGCGCCCTGGGCGGCGAGCGAGGCATGCGAGGTGTCCTGGGCGGTCACGCGTGGGGCCGCTGCCGTCAGGAGAGCGACCAAGCTCCCGGCAGTCATGGCGGCAATACGACTCTTCATGATTCCTCCCGGATGTACGGCAAGCCTAGCACGCCAATCCTGAAGAAATCGTGAACGGCCCATGCGGGAATGGTCATACAGAACGGGCCCGCCGGTCAG
>DATCWW010000009.1:0-4161 GCA_036566145.1 Gemmatimonadales bacterium | reverse complement strand
TGGGCTCCTCCGCCAGCCACCCTCGCCCTGCGCCCCTGCCCCTGCGCCCTAGCGCCTCCTAGCCTCCAAGCCTCCTGGCCTCCTACTTTTCCCCCATGTTCGGCTGGCTCAAGCGGGCCTCCGAGCCCGCCGCCCCTCCGTCGCCCAAGCTCGAGACCGTCCGCCATTACGTCCTGACCCGGAAGCTGGGCGAGGGCGGCATGGGGGTGGTGTTCGAGGCTCGGGACGAGCGGTTGGGCCGTCTGGTCGCCATCAAGCGGGTGCGCGCGTTCAGCGGCGACGCGACCCTGCGGGACCGCCTCGTCCGCGAGGCCCGCACGGCCGCCGGCATCAGTCACCCCAACATCTGCCAGGTCTACGAGCTGGGCGAAGAGGGCGAGGAGCTCTTCGTCGTCATGGAGCTGCTCGACGGCGAGACGCTCGCCGCCCGGGTCGCGCGGGGGCCGATCGTCGTCAACGAGGCGCTCCAGATCACTCTGGGCATCCTGGCCGCGCTCGAGGCGATGCATTCGCGCGGCATCGTGCATCGCGATCTCAAGCCCTCCAACGTCTTCCTCACCCCGCACGGGGTGAAGCTGCTCGACTTCGGCCTGGCTCGTCCGCCCGCGTTGTCGGTCGGCGATCTCGAGGTCACCCGCAGCGGCACGATCCTGGGGACGCCGCGCTACATGGCGCCCGAGATGCTCTCCGACGAGCCCATCGGCCCGCCCACCGACATCTTCTGTCTCGGCACGATTCTGTTCGAGATGCTCACCGGGCGGCCTGCCTTCTCCGGAAGCACGCTGCCGGCGGTCTACAATGCGGTGCTCACCGAGCAGCCCCCGCCGCTGGTCGGCGAGGCGGACGTGATCGCGGCGGATCGGGTGATCCAGCGCGCCCTGTCCAAGCGCCCGGCCGACCGTTGGCAGGACGTCCGGGCGATGGCCCAGGCGGTCCGCGACGCGCTGGCCCTGGTGGACACCGGGCCCGCCCGCCAGGTGCGCACCGTGACCCGGCTCATCGTCCTGCCGTTCAAGGTGCTTCGGCCCGATCCCGAGATCGACTTCCTGGCCTCGGGGCTACCCGAGGCGATCTCCAGCTCGCTCAGCGCGCTGGAGACGCTCACGGTGCGGAGCACCGCGGCGGCAGCGCGCTTCGCGGAAGGCACGCCCGACCTCAAGGCCCTCGCCGCAGAGGCCGGGGTGGATGTCGCGCTGATGGGCACGCTGCTTCGGGCGGGCGATCAGGTGCGGGTCTCGATTCAGCTGGTAGAGGCCCCGGGCGGCACCGTGGTGATCTCCCGGGTCGCCCAGGTCGCGCTCACCGACATCTTCCAGCTCCAGGACGAGCTTACCCGGCAGATCGTGGACGCGCTCGCGATTCCGCTCAGCGCCCGCGACCGCGCGGCGCTCCGCCACGACGTGCCGGCCAGCGCGGAGGCCTACGAGCTTTACCTCCGCGCTAACACTCTGGGCGAGTCGTCCAATCCCAGCCGGCTGATCGCGGCGCGAGACCTCTATCGCCGCTGCGTCGAGCTCGACCCCAAGTTCGCGCCGGCCTGGGCCCGCCTCGGTCGGGTGCATCGGGTCATGGCCAAGTACCTCGCCGGCGATCCGAAGGAGAACATCACGGCCGCCGAGGCGGCGTTCCGTCGTGCGCTGGAGCTCAGCCCCGATCTGCCGCTGGTTCACAACCTGTACACCTTCTTCGAGATCGAGGAGTTCGCCGGGGCCCGCAGCGCCATGCTCCGGCTGCTCGGGCTCACCCGGCACGGCGCGGCCGACCCGGACCTCTACGGTGGACTCGTGATCGCCTGTCGTTTCTGCGGGCTGCTCGACGCCTCGCTCGAGGCCGACCGGCGAGCCCGGCGGATCGACCCGGGGGTGCGGACCAGCGTGCACTACACCTACTGGATGCTGGGACGCTACGAGCAGGCGCTGGTCACCGACCTGGAGGACATCCAGGTGCTGCGCCACATGAGTCTCTGGATGCTGGGACGGCAGGCGGAGGCGCTGGAGGGGGTGACCCGCTTGGAGGAGCAGCTTCCCACCGGCGGCGAGTGGCTCTTCCTGACCGCGCTGCGGGCGTCGATGCAGGGGAAGCGTGAGGAGTGCATCCAGGCCTCGCGCGACATTCTGGCCAGCGGGTTCCACGATCCCGAAGGGCTGTATCTGGTCGCCCGCGAGCTCGCCTTCACCGGGGCCCGGCAGGAGGCGCTCGAGATGCTCGAGCGGGTCGTCACGGGCGGCTTCCATTGTCCCCGGGTCCTGCTGCAGGACCCCTGGCTCGACGGTCTCCGGGGGGAGGCGACCTTCGTCCGCCTGCTGCACCGCGCCGAGGAGGAAAGCGCCGCCTCGGCGGCGGCGTTCCGGGAGGCGGGGGGAGAGCGGGTGCTCGGGGTGATCAGGCCAGGAGGCTAGGAGGCCCTGAAGGCCGGGCCACAAGGAAACTGAGCTGCCCGAGTCGCCAGCCCGCTGGCGATCGTACCTCCCAGTCCCTTGCGTCCCTTACTGCCGGTCACCGCAACCTGCTACGATCGCGCTGCTACAACGTCTTCCCGCGACCCACGTTGCTCACGTTCGCTTCGCTCATCCGGTCGGCGTCCAGGTCCTTCTGCCCGGTCACCCGGTGCCACGCGTCGCGAACGGCGTCCTTGATGTTCTCCCAGGTCGAATTGCCCCGGAACTGATACTTGTCCCAGCCCGTCCTGAGATCGGGCTCGACGTCACCCCAGGTGCGACCGAGATGGTGTGCGCCCGACTCGAAGCCGTAGCGGTAGCCCGGCTGGAAGTCGTCATAGGTACGACCCGTCGCGTATGGCCGGGATGAGAAGTTGCTCCGCCAATAGCTGTCTTCGTCGTTCCAGGTCCGATTGCTTGCCATACATCCTCCATAGCTGTCGTTCGCGCCGCTCCGTGCGGCCTACGACACCATACAGTTCGGTGCCGGACGGGTACGTGAGCCCCGTCACTGCAATTGGCTCATCCGGCACTGCCGGGGGGCCTTGCCCGATCGCCACCGCAGGAAGCGCGTGCCGTGCGCTTCGAGGCCCGCCAGCAGCTCGATGATATCGGGGAAGTACCGGCCCAGTGGCTTGCCCGCCTTCGACTGGATCCGGATCGTGTCACCGTCCTGGAAGGCGAGGCAGCGGAATCCGTCCCACTTGGGCTCGTACTGCCAGTCGCCGCCGGTCGGAAGGGTATCAACCGATGCAGCCTCCATCGGAGGATAGGGATAGCGAAGCGGCAGGCTCAGAGGATCTCCCCCAGCGGAAACCGGCCGCGCGCGCTCAGCAGCGGCTTCCACAGGTCGCCGCGGCGCCGGATCCGCCCCGGAACGTTCCGCAGCGTGAACTCCTCCGGCCCGAAGCCATGTTCCACCTCGGCCCAGGTGACCGGTGTGCTCACCCCGGCGAACGGGTTCGGGCGCACGGAATAGATGGAGGCCAGGGTCTTGCCCCAGGCGTTCTGGTTGTAGTCCACCAGCACCCGCCCTCTCGGTCGCTTGGCGATCAGGTACTCCGCGGTGATGAGCCCCGGATGCTTCCGGGCGAGGCTCCAGGCCAGCCGCTTGGCGAAGCGCCACACCTCCTTCTGCAGCGGGCCTGGGCGGATCCCGACGTAGATGTGCACCCCGGTCGATCCGCTGGTCTTCACCAGGGGCTCCATCCCGTGCGCAACCAGCGCCTCGCGCACGATGAGCGCGGTCTCCAGCACGCGGGGGAAGCCGGCGCCTTCGGCCGGGTCGAGGTCGAAGTGCAGGTAGTCGGGGCGATCGATGTCGTCGCAGCGGGAATACCACGGGTTGAGGTCGATGCATCCCAGGTTCACCAGCAAGAGCAGGGAGGCGAGGTCCTGGACCATCGGAAATGCGATGAGGTTCTTCGAGCGGTGCATGACGGCGCAGGTCTCCAGCCACTCGGGGCTGGGCGACGGCGTGCGCTTCATGAAGAAGAATTTCCCGTGGATCCCATTGGGATACCGCTTCATCACCATCGCGCGGTCGCGCAAGTGGGGCAGCAGCACCGCGGCCACGTCGGCGTAGTACTGCAGCAGATCGCGCTTGGTGATGCCAAGCTCGGGCCAGAAGACCTTCGCCATGTTGGTGAGTGTCACCGTGCGGCGTCCCACCCGCAGCGCCACCTCCGGCGCGCGCGCCGGCAGGCGCACGCGGGTCGAGCCT
>DATCWW010000130.1:0-10045 GCA_036566145.1 Gemmatimonadales bacterium | reverse complement strand
CAACCGTCTGATCGGCGTGGCGCAGGACGTCACCGACCAGCGGCGGACGGAGCAGCAGCTGATTCAATCGCAGCGCATGGAGGCGATCGGCAACCTCGCCGGCGGCATCGCGCACGACTTCAACAACCTGCTCACCGCCATCATCGGCTATCTCAGCTTCGTGCAGCGGCGGCTGCCGCCGGATGCGCAAGTGCGGGAGGATCTCACCGAGGTGGAGCGCGCGGCCCGCCGCGCGGCGGCCCTCACCTCCCAGCTGCTCAGCTACGCCCGGCGGCAGATGGTCGTGCCTGCCTCGGTGGATCTCAACGCGACGGTCGCCGGGCTCGCACCCATGGTACGCCGCCTCGTGGGGGAGGACATCGAGGTCGAGACCGAGCTCGCCGAGACCGACGGCTCGGTCCGGGTCGACCCGGGACAGCTGGAGCAGGTCCTGCTGAACCTGGTGGCCAACGCGCGGGACGCGATGCCCGCCGGCGGCGCGCTGCGGCTCCGGACCCGGCACGTGACGCTCACGCCGGCCGCGGCGCGCACGATTCCGGAGGCGCGACCGGGTCAGTACATCGCGCTCGAGGTGGTGGACACCGGCGTAGGGATGACGCCGGAAGTCCAGGCCCGGATCTTCGAGCCCTTCTTCACCACCAAACCGCCCGGAGCGGGCACCGGCCTCGGCCTGGCCATGTGCTACGGGATCGTGCGCCAGGCGGACGGGCTGATGCTGGTCGAGAGCGAGCCGGGCCGGGGCGCCCGCTTCTCGGTGCTGCTGCCCCGGGAAGGAAGCGGCGTGGAGGAAAGAGTTCCGCCCGCCGCTCCCATCGCCGTGCCGGGGCGCGAGACGGTGCTCCTGGTCGAGGACGACCCGACGGTTCGAGTGGTGACGGGACGGATCCTTCGGGAGCTGGGCTACACCGTGCTCGAGGCCGGGAGCGCGGCCGAAGCCCGGAGCGTCGCGGCGACGGCCACGGGCCGGATCGATCTCCTGCTGACCGACGTCGTCATGCCGGGCGGCAGCGGACGCGAGCTGGCGGAAGCCCTGACACAGACTCGTCCGGGCCTGCCGGTGGTGTTCATGTCGGGCTACACCGCCGACGTGATCCTCCGGATGGGCATCGTGCACGACAAGGTGACCCTGCTCTCCAAGCCTTTCACCGCCGACGCCCTGGCGGACACTTTGCGCAAGGCGCTCGACCGCACCGGCCACCACGGCTGATGGCAGATTTCCCGGGCTCGCCGCACTCCTCGATCCCGGACCCGCTGCAGCTTCGTTCACCGCTCTCGCAAGAGCGCGCGCGGCCGCGACATCGCCAAACAAGCCGGGGACCGCACGGTTCTTGCTTCCTGACCTCCGATCGTCACCCAGATCCGGAGGTCGTATGTTGCCGCGCCGTCGGCTGCTCGCCGCCCTCATCACCCTGCTCGCGCTCGGCACCATGGCTGCCGCCCCGGCCCACGCCCAGGGGAAAAGCAAGGCCAAGCACTACGCCGTGAGCTCCGACCGGGCCATGACCGTGACCCGCACCGTCCTCGAGCGGCAGGGTTTCGAGGTCGTGCGGGTGGTACGCTCGGAGGATGCCCAGGTGGTCTACTACCGCGCCGGCAACCACGGCCGCGGCAAGGGCAAGGGCCCGATCGAGCGCATGGTCATCCGCACGGTGGAGCGGCGGGTGGTCTTCGAGGACACTCCATCTGCCGTGCTGGTGGACATCGACCTGAATCTCAAGCTCTAGCGGCTATTCGATCGCGACGGTCCACGCGTAACCCTCGGGCCGCTCCGTGCGCGGGGCGGCTCCCGCCGCGGGGAGGTCGAACTCCACCCCGTGACTCACCGTCAGGTACAGCGCCTTCACCTTGTCCTTGAACGCCGGGGCGCAGGCACCTTCGGTTCCCGCCGAATGCCCCGGCTCGGGAGTCCAGGTCAGCCGGAGCGCGCGGCCGCTCTCGCTCTGGTCGTCGGCGAGCACATCACCTACCGCGGCGACGGCTCCCGCCCCCTGCAGCGTCATGGTGCACTGGGCCTCGGACGACGTCCCGTGCGAGCCGCAGAAGCGCAGGATCGTGTGTCGGCGGAACGTGCCCTCGTAGCGATCAGGCCCGCGTCGCGTGAGGGTTCCCTCGACCACCTCCTCCCCGCCGTTCCCGCAGCCCTCGGTGTCGCCGTTGCTGGGCCAATCGCTCGTCAGCGTGAGATGGTAGGTGGCCGCCAGCGCCGGCGGACGGGGCAAGCGCTCGTCGCTCAGGGCGACCGCCTGTGCCCCGAGCGTCCCGACCAGAGTCGTGACGATGAGGGCACCGGCCAGGGGAAGAATGCCTCGCGTACTCATGCCGTACTCCCGGTAGTGCGTGATGACTCGAGCGCCGGCAACCGCCGGGCGACGCCGAGAACGCTCGCTGGGCCATGCTTCGATCGGGCCCCGGAGATGTCGCGCGGGGGTAACGCGTCGCGCCGGGAGAGAAGACAAGAGGCGTGCCTGTGCGTGGGACACGCGGACATGGTTCGCAGACTCTGACGGCGCAACGACTTGACCAGGGTGACCCGGTCCAGTGACCGGGGGAACGAGCACGGGCCCGCGACAATCTCGTCGGCGGGCCCGTCGCGATGGGTGCAGGAACGTCGCTCAGCTGCGGAAGCGGCCCGGGTCGATCCCGTAGCGTCGGATCTTGTAGTTGACGATGCGCTCGGTGCTGCTGAGCAGGCGGGCGGCCCGCGCGCGGTTCCCCCGGGTGGTCTTGAGCGCATCCTGGATCAGGTTGCTCTCGAAGACTTCCACCGCCTCGGCGAGGGAGCCGCTCACCACCGTGCCCGAGGCCTCGGCGGTCTGCAGAATGGGCGAGAGGTGATGCCCATGGATGACGTCCCCGTCGGCCACCAGCACGGCGCGCTCGATGGTGTTCTCCAGCTCCCGCACGTTGCCCGGCCAGTGATAGCTGACCAGCATGTCGATCGCCGGGGTCGAGATCCGCTTGATGCTCCGCCCGTGCAGCCGGGCATACTTCTCCAGGAAGTGGTCGGCCAGGAGGAGCACATCAGACTTGCGCTCCCGGAGCGGCGGGACGCAGATGGCGAAGACGTTGAGCCGGTAATACAGGTCCTCCCGGAAGGAGCCGTCGCCGAGGGCGGACTCCAGGTTCTTGTTGGTCGCGGTGATGAGGCGGACGTCCACCGGGATGGTGGCCGTGCCGCCCAGGCGCTCGAACTCCCGCTCCTGGATGACCCGGAGCAGCTTGGCCTGGGTGCTGGGGCTCAGCTCGCCGATCTCGTCGAGGAAGAGCGTGCCCCCGTCGGCCAGCTCGAAGCGTCCCTTGCGTCGGGCCTGGGCGCCGGTGAAGGCGCCGCGCTCGTAGCCGAAGAGCTCCGACTCCACCAACGTCTCGGGCAACGCGGCGCAGTTCACCCGAACGAAGGGCTTCCCCGCCCTGGGCGAATGGTGGTGCAGCGCGTGGGCGATGAGCTCCTTGCCGGTGCCCGATTCGCCCCGGATGAGCACGGTGGCGCCGGTGCCCACGACCTGCGCGATCTGCTCGAACACCCGGCGCATCGGCCCGCTGGTCCCGATGAGGTGGGTGAACTCGTAGCGCTCCTGCAGCTCCTGGCGGAGCTGGGTGTTCTCCTCCACCAGCTTGCGGCGCTCCAGATCGATGAGCCGCTGGATCCGGAGCGCCTGCGAGATCATGCCGGCCGCGATCCGGAGCGCCTTGATCCATCGCTCGGGCTCGCGGTCGGGATGCCAGACCAGCTCGATGCCAAGGGTGCCCGCGGTGGCGCCGTCGAGCACGATGGGCACACAGAGGAAGGTGGTCTCCTCGGTACGTTGGGCGCGGTCCGCGGCACGGTGCAGGAAGCGCGGCTCCCCACTCACTTTCGGCACCACCGCCGGCGCCCCCGACTCGGCGACGGCGCCGGTGACCCCTTCGCCCATCCGGTAGCGGACCCGGCTCCGACCGGCCGGATACCCCAGCGACGCCTCCACCGCGAGGAGCCCGCTGTCCTCCTCCAGCAACGCCACCGCGCCGCGGACGGCCCCGCAGCGCCGTTCCAGCACCTCGAGCACGGCGTAGAGCCCGGCCGGGAGGTTCAGGGTTCCGGTGAGCGCCTGGCTCACCTCCATCAGCATCGCGAGCTTCCGGACGTCGGCGACTTCGCCGGGCGTGGTCGCCTCGGCCGGGGCCGCAGGGGCCGCCTTCTTGTCCGGAGCGGCGCGGCGCGCGACTCCGCCTTCGGGGAGTAGGGATGGCATGCTGAAGACGATCTTGCGGGGACTGGCCATGGCGAAGTGTTACCGGTGACCTGCCCAAAACGCAAGCTTCTCCGGGCACTAACTCCAATTCAGCTTGATAGTGGATTAAGCGTGGTGGCTTTCCAGCATTTCGTGCACAATTGGGGAAACAGGTGGATAGGCCGAAGCAACGCGGGGCACCCGACCTGCCGGGTGCCCCGCGCATCCGCCGTCAGCGGAGATCAGTCCGCTTTCCCGCCCAGCCCGATCGCAAGGCCGAGGGAGGCGACGATGTCGTTCTGGAACTCGTCCCCGCCACCGAAGTTGCCGTTGTAGAAGTAGTCCTCGAGATCCAGGCGGATCGCCGAGTTGCCGGTCTCACCCAGAGCGAAGCGGAAGCCGAGGCCGGCGGTGCCGCCGAAATCGGTCTTGCTCTCACTCGCGTCGAAGGGATCCTTGCCCCGAGCCAGCAGCGCCGGGCCCGCGCCGACATACACGCCGACCCGGTTGGTGACCGGGCTCAGCGCCAGGAGCAGGCGGCCGCTGGCCGCCAGCAGATTGGTGTTCCCGGTCTCGTTGATGGTCTCGTTGGCGATCTTGGCCGGGGCGTAGCCGCCGGTAGCCTCGAATCCGAGGACGCCCGTTCCCCAGAAGGTCAGTCGGGCGCCGCCGATGACGCTGACGTCCCGGCTCAGCGCGTTGTCGATGTCGCTGATCTCGTTCTTCGTCGGGATGTACGCTCCGACCCACGGCACCAGCGATACGCCGGCCTGGGCCGCCGCGGGAGGAGGCGTAGCGGCCGCCAGGCTGACGACGGCCAGCACCGCGAGGAGCTTCGCAAAGAGCTGCTTGATCGACATAGGTTCTCCACTGAAGGGACGGGTGCCCGGCCGCGCCACACGCGGCGGAACCGGGCGCCCGCCCGGCAGCAGCTACATTGGCCCACGCCTTGGTCCCTCTGCTGTGAAGCGGACGGGCTCCCTCATGTGAGCCGGGCCACGCGGTCGGCTCACCGCGTGGCCCGGAGTCGTTGACCCGCCCGGACTTAGCGGCGCCCGAGGGGAATCCTGTTCACGCGGGGACAAAGGTGGGTGGAACGGGCACGAATGCCCGTTCCCGCGAGATAGAAGAAGATGGGGATCGTAGAGAGGAGTAACAACGATCGCAGTGTCTTGGACGGCCCGCCCGGCCGCAGAGCAGGGGGCTCAGGGCTTTGTTCGGACGTCTCGCAAAACGCCGGCCACGCATCGCGTTCGCTGGGTGCAAGTAAAGATCCGGCGGGAGGGACCGCTGTGCGTTGGATCACAAGCTTTCGTGCGCCGGGTACGTTGGCGCACGAGCCTACGTCCACCGCTCGTCCTTGAGGATCGCGAGCTCACGGCGCAGTCGCAGGGTGGCGCGACGGTCGGGGTAGAGGTCGATGAGCCGACGCAGCTCGACCATGGCCCGGCCGGGATCGGCCAGCCTGCGCTCGTAAATGTCCACCAGCGCCACGCCGACGCGAAGATCGGCATCCCCGGTCAACCGGTGCTCGCGCAGCGCCTGGAGCTCGACCAGCGCGGTCTCCGGCTGTCCCAGCGGCCCCGCCAGCAGCGCGGCGCGCCGCACCGTCGCCTCCACCCGGTCCGCCGGCCGCTGGGCCCGCTCGCGGTAGGCCTCGGCGGCTTCGGCCAGATGGCCGCGAGCCACCAAGGTCTCGATCGCCGAGTAGCCCCCTCCGGCCCGAATCAGGCCCACGCTCTGCAGCGCCTCGGCCAGGCCCTCGATCACCGGCTCCAGCACGCCGCTGGTGAAGCCGGAGATCAGTCCGTAGATCGCCCAGAACGCGCCCACCAGCAGGATCGCGCGCGGCGCGATGCCGCTGAGGGCGAGCGCGACCGCGACCACGGTCCCGAAAAGGAGCAGCCCGCCGGCGATCAGCCGCACCAGGCGCAGCGGCTCCTCGCTTGAGCCGTTGATCCAGTCGAGAGCGTCCCGCCATCGCGTCGCCATGGGCAGGGTGGAAGTAAGCACCGGCGATTGACAAGCGCGACGGGCCGTCCTAAATCCCGGAGGTTTCGCGCCCTTCTCTCGTCGCCGGAGGCACCCTGAGGTTCCCCCCGCTCCGACTCCTGACCTTGCTCGTTCCGCTCCTGATTCAGACCTCGACACTCCTCGCGCAGGAGAGCGACGACGACTCGGAGTATCAGAGCCCCTGGCGGCTGAGCTATTTCCCCTTCATCAGCGCCGGCGACAACGACGGTCCGCTCATTTCGATGCGGGCGCGCTACTTTCAGCCGGCGGAGTACGAGGCCCGCAATACCTACGTGGCCGCGGCGGACGCCGCCGTGGGCTTCACGGCGCGCGGCGGGCGCTATGCGGTGGCGCAGTTCCAGGGACCGCTGCGGTGGCCCGGGTGGCGATTCCAGGGCGGCGCCCTGGCCGAGCGGCTGGTGCGGTTCGGCTATTTCGGGCTGGGGAACGACACCGAGAAGGACGGCGACCTGCTCACCGACGACGATCCGTTCCTCTATCGCGTGCGCCGGATCCGGTATCGGGGCGAAGCCGAGGTGACCCGGCGGATTCATGGGCCGCTGCAGGTCGCGCTGCAGGGCGCGTTCGAGCAGGTCCGTTTCACCACCCTGCCGGGCCCATCCCTGTTCCAGGAGGATTTCGGCGAAGGGATCAAGGAGGACGATGCCACCGCGCGCCTCGCGGTGGTGTACGACACCCGGGACAACGAGTACAACACGCACCGAGGCCTGCTGCTCGAGGCCGGCGCGCTGGTCGGGAGCGGCAACGACGGCTACACCCGGATCTACTCCATCCTTCGGGGCTACCTGATGCCGCGTGAGGGTACCGTCATCGCGGCGCGGCTGGCGGGCTCGGGCATGGGCGGCACCCCCACGCTCAACGCGCGCTACACCCTGCCGGGGTGGGAGCGCGGCGTGACGGTCGTGGGCGGCGAGTGGTCGCAGCGGGCGTTCGACACCGGCCGCTTCGCGGGCGAGGGGGCGCTGTTCGGAAACCTGGAGGTGCGGCACGATCTGCTGCCGCTCGGCGATCTCGGCGCCGTGACCCTGCTCGGCTTCATCGATGCGGGGCGGGTCTTCGAGGGGGAGAGCTTCCGGCTCACCACCGAGGATCTGCACGTGGGCGGCGGCGGAGGATTCGCCGTCCGGGTCCTGCGCTCGACGATCTTCGTCTTCAACTTCGCGGGTGGGGGGGACGAGTTCAACTTCACGATGAGCACCAGCTGGATGTTCTAGCCGACGCTAGGCCACCTTGGCGGCGGGGTATCCCGCGGCGGCCAGCACCTCGCGCAGGGTGCTCTCGCCCCGGTCCCGCGCGTACCAGCGCCTCACCTGCGGGTACAGCTCGCTCTTGGGAATGGTCTGCCGGTTGGTCATCACCCAGCTCTGCAGCTCCGTCGGCCGGGGTCCCCAGTGGCCCACTTCGCCGAACTCCTCGTTCAGCGCGATAACGATGGGAATCGAGCGCGATCCGTTGGTGAGATAGCGGTCCATCACCGCGGGGTGCTCGTCCCGCCGCAGCACCCGGAGCTCCAGCTCCGGCACCGCGTCCGCCAGGCGGGCGATGACCGGCACCGTATTCGACGCATCGCCGCACCAGTCCTCCGCCAGCACCAGCAGCCGGCGCCGAGCCCCGCCCGGAACCGCAGTCAGCGCCCATTCAGGCATCCGCGCGATACGGTAGAGTCCCTCCCAGAGACCCCGGTGCTGGCTGCTCGCCGCCACGTAGGCGTCGAACGGCAGGGCCTGTTCCCACAGCGTGCGGAAGTCGAGCGTCGTCATGCCACCCTGAACCCCGGACCCGGGGCTAGAGTTCCTCGATCCGGATCCCCCGGCGGCCCAGCTCGTCCACGTAGGCCCGGAAGGGCACCGCCTCGTCCGGGGTGCGAACGCCCTTCTCGGTGATCCGGCCGTCGGCCTGCATCTGCCCGGTGACCGACAGGGAGTAGCCGGTGGTCCGCATCATCGCGCTGATCCCGTGCTCCGCGTCGAAGTAGTCGATCAGCCGGAACCGGACGGCATGCGGGCGTCCCCCCTTCTGTCCCGACACCTGCACCTGCAGCGCCACCAGATCCCGGCCTTGCGGCTTGTGCAGCTTGGGCTGCACCGCGGCGATGAAGACGTCGCGGGGGACCACCGTCTGCCCCTTCACCTCCAGCGGCTTGATGCCGAGGAGCCCGAGCTCCCGGATCGGCCGCATGACGGCCACGTGCCCCGGGTAGCGCAGCGTCTTGTACTCCATGACTTCCACCTTGCCTTGATACGCGAACGGCAGGGTGCTGATGCCGCCCCCGGTGTGGAACGCCTCCAGCGTACCGACCGGCGCCGGGAACTCCACCGGCTCCACCTCGCTCAGCGCGTCCACCTGAACCGGCTTGGCGCCCCGCAGGATCCAGGACGGGGTGGTGTAGTAGTCCAGCGCCCCTTCCAGCGAATACACGATCTGATAATTCAGCGGCGGCTCCGGGCTCTGGGGCAGCCCGCCCACGTAAATCCTCACCTGTTCGGCCCGGTCGAGCCGGCGGATTCCCTCCGCGGCCAGGATATTGACCATCCCCGGCGCGAGGCCGCAGTCGGGGATCACCGACACGCCCTTGGCCAGCGCCTGCTCGTGCAGCTTCTTCTGCTCGAACACGATCTCGGTATTGCCGCCGAGGTCGGAAAAGTGGCAGCCCGCCTCCACCGCCGCGCGGGCCATGGGCCCGTTGTAGTAGTAGGGAATGGCGCTCATGACCGCCGCGTGACCGCGCATCGTCTCCTGCACCGCGGCCAGATCGGTGACGTCGAGCCGCACCGGCCGGAGCCGGCCCTTCCAGTCGCCGGCCAGGAACGGCGGCAGGGTGTCGGGTCGGAGATCGGCGAGGGTAACCTGGCGGACCGCGGGCTGCTGCAGCAGATCGTAGGCGCAGGCGCAGCCCTGGAGGCCCGCGCCGAGAACCAGCATTTTCATCACAACCCCAGCGAAGAGTGACCGGTAAAAAGCCCCCGAAAATAGTCGAGGGACCAGCACGCTTCAACCGGCGCGCGCAACAGTTAACTTGCGCTCATGCCGACTACCACGACCCAATCACGCCGCGATGGTGAGGCTACCCGTCAGCGGTTGCTGCGCGCAGCACTCGATCTCTACACCACCATCGGCTTCCGTGCTACCACTACCCCCGCGATCGCGGCCCGGGCGGGGGTGGCCGAAGGCACGATCTATCGCCATTTCAGCGGCAAGGAACACCTGCTCAACGAGGTGTACCGGAACGCGCAGCAGTGGGGGGCTGGCCTGGTCCGCGAGCTCGGAACGGAGGAAGTGCCGGACCGGCTCCGCTCGATCGCGCGTCGGCTGCTCGAGGGGGCGTCCAACGATGCGCCCACCGCCCGGATGCTCCTGCGGAGGCGGGAGGAGCAGCATCTGGACGAGCGAAGCCGGGAGGCCTCGCGCGAGTTCCGTGGCGCACTCGAATCGGTCATGGCGGACGGCAGGGGCACCGGCGTGATCCGGAGCGGTCCGGCCGATCTCTGGGCCGATCTCTGGCTCGCGCTGGTGACCTTCGCGGCCGAGCGGGTGGCGGCCCGGGAGTGGACGCTGGAGAGCCCCCAGATCGGGCTCACGGTGGACGCTGCCTGGGACGCTATCGCGGCTCGGGCGTAGCCCCGCCGAACGCGGTCGGCTCCCGCGGGGCCGGCGGGACCTCCGCCCACTGGATCAGGCGGGCGTGGCCCGGTCCTACCGGGCGCACCAGCAGCTGCCGGCCGATCTGCACCAGCACCGAGCCGTCGCCGTAGCGGGCGGCTCCGGTCGCGTCCCGGGCGAGGAGCCCCGGCGCGCCGGTG
>DATCWW010000105.1:0-3599 GCA_036566145.1 Gemmatimonadales bacterium | reverse complement strand
CCGCCGGGCGCCGCCGTCGGCGCGGCGATCGCCTCCAGCCATCGCTCCAGGGTGGCTCCCGGGCCCAGCGTCTCGTTCATCGGAGAACCTCCAGCAGCCAGGCATGCATCGCCGGGTTGCCGGCGACGACCCCGGTGTGCTCGACTCCCACGTTCCGCCCGGCGAAATCGGTGACCACGCCCCCCGCCTCGCGCACGAGCAGCGTGCCGGCCCCGATGTCCCACGCCGAGAGCCGCTGCTCCCAGAAGGCTTCGACCCGGCCCGCGGCGACGTCCGCCAGGTCGAGCGCGGCGGAGCCGGGCCGGCGGATGCCGCTGGTCCGGGCTGCCACGCGACGGAACTGCTCCAGGTAGCGGTCGAGCTGGTCGGTTTCCCGGAAAGGGAATCCGGTGCCGATGAGCGCCACGCCCGGATCGGCGATCGAGGAGACCTCCAGCCGACGTTCGCCCAGCCACGCGCCGCCGCCACGCCGCGCGCGATACGTCTCGGCATGGGGCACGTGCACCACGACCCCGGCCTCGAGCACGCCGTCCACCGCCGCCGCGATCGACACGGCGTAGGCCGGCACCCCGTGCAGGAAGTTGGTGGTGCCGTCGAGCGGGTCCACGACCCAGACTAGTCCGCCGGTAACCAAGTCGGGCGCCAGCTCCTCGCCCACGATGCGCCCGCCCGAGTCCGCCGCCAGCAGGACCTCGCCGATGAGCCGCTCGGCCGTGCGATCGACGTCGGTCACGAAGTCGCGCGCGCCCTTGCGGCTCCACTCGCCCGGGTCCCGCGGGCGCTCGACCTCACGCAGGTACTGCGCGGCGGACGCCGCTGCGGCGTCCGCCAGGTGTAGTAAGTCTAAGGAGGACAGCATCTTGCAGCCACTCACCGAACCGGGTAACTTGCCGACCATGCCGCGCATATTCTCGGGGATTCAGCCGTCGGGCGAGCTCCACATCGGGAACTGGCTCGGGGCGGTACAGAACTGGGTCAACCTGCAGCAGAGCTACGATTGCATTTTCTGCGTGGTGGACCTGCACGCGATCACGGGAAAGTACGAGCACGAATCGCTGGCCCAGCGGACCCGCGAGATGGCGATCGGGCTCCTGGCGTGCGGGATCGATCCGTCGCGCGCGGTGCTGTTCGTGCAATCGCACGTGCCGGAGCACAGCGAGCTCCAGTGGCTGCTCAACAGCGTCACGCCGCTGGGCGAGCTGGAGCGGATGACGCAGTACAAAGATAAGGCGCAGCGATTCGAAAGTGTCCCGGCGGGCATCCTCAATTATCCCGTGCTCATGGCGGCCGACATCCTGCTCTACCGCGCCGACCTGGTGCCGGTGGGGGAGGATCAGACCCAGCACCTCGAGCTGGCCCGCGAGCTGGCCCGGAAGTGGAACGCGGAGTTCGGCGGCGGCAACGACTACTTTCCCGAGCCCCAGGCGATCCTGACCGAAGCGAAGCGGATCATGGGGCTCGACGGCCAGGCCAAGATGTCCAAGAGTCTGGGGAACACCATTGGGCTGCTCGACCCGCCGGACCTGATCTGGCAGAAGCTGCGTCCGGCGGTGACCGACCCGGCGCGAGTCACCCGCAAAGATCCCGGCACCCCGGAAGTCTGCAATATCTACCACCTGCACAAGTACTTCTCGCCGCCGGAGACGGTCGTACGGGTGGCCGACGCGTGCCGAGGCGCCAAGTGGGGCTGTCTCGACTGCAAGCGGGAGCTGGCCGACAACATGATCCGGACCCTGACGCCGATCCGCGAGCGGGCCCTGAGTTTGCAGCAGGATCCCGGGCGCGTCGATCAGATCCTGGGCGACGGCGCGGCCACGGCCCGGCGCCTGGCCGGCGAGACCATGCGCGAGGTGCGGGCGCGCATGGGGTTCCTGGCCCCGATGCGAGACTAGCGCCCCGACCCCCATTCGGTCCCGAGGGAGCATGGAAAAGATCATCAAGGCGGCGGTCGAGCGCGGCGCCTCCGACCTGCACATCAAGGCGGGCGATGTCTTCCGGGCCCGGATCAACGGCAAGCTGGTGGCCCTCACCAAGCAGCGGCTGACCCCCGATCAGACCCGGGCCATCGCCCTCAAGCTCATCAGCAGCGAGGAAGACCGCGCCCGGGTGGACCGGCTGCGCGACTTCGACTGCTCCTGGGGGATGCCCGGGGTCGGCCGCTTCCGGGTCAACGTGCTCCGGCAACGCTCCTCGTTCATGATCGTCATGCGGGTCATCCCGTTCACCGTGCCGACGCTGGAGTCGCTCCGCCTGCCGGCCGCGCTGGAGCAGCTCGCCGAATCGGAGCGCGGCCTCCTGCTGGTGACCGGCGTGAGCGGGAGCGGCAAGAGCTCCACCGTGGCGGCCCTGGTGCATCACATCAACCGCACCCAGCACAAGCACGTCGTCACCATCGAGAACCCGATCGAGTTCCTCCACCGCGACCTGAGCTGCTCCATCACCCAGCGCGAGGTGGGGGTGGACACCGAGAGCATGGTGGTCGGGCTCCGGGCCGCGCTGCGGCAGGACCCCGACGTCGTGGTGCTGGGCGACCTGCCCGATCCGGAAACGATCGACACGGCGATCAAGGCGGCCGAGACCGGCCACCTGGTGATCGCCACGATGCCCACGGCCGACGTGGTCACCAGCATCAACCGGATCGTGGCGACCTTTCCCCGGGAGGAGCGGGAGATCGGCCGGATGCGCTTCGCCGAGGCGCTCCGCGCGGTGGTCTCGCAGCAGCTCCTCCCCGAGAGAGACGAGAAGAGCCGGGTGCCGGCGGTCGAGATCCTCCTCGCGACCCCGGCGGTGCGCGAGGTGCTCCGCGATGGCGCCCGGGTCGGCGACGTCCGCAAGCTCATGGCCGACGGCCGCAAGCAGCAGGGCTCGCAAACCTACGAGCAGCACGTGGCCGATCTGATCGATGCGGGAGCCATCAGCACCGAGACGGCGAAGGCGGCCTCCGCCGCCTCGGCCCGGCCTGCCGCCGGCGGGAAGCGCGGAGCGAAGAGCGGCGGCTGACCTTCCCATGGCCGACGCCCGGCGGACGATCGCCCGCCTGCTGGCCGGTCCGCGCGAGGCCGGAACCCCGGCCGCCGAGGCCGCGCGCCGCCTCGTCGTCGAGCACCTCGAGGCGCTCGGCTACCGCGTCACTCTCCAGCAGTTCCCCTTTCATCCCTCGGCGCTGATGGGCTTTCCCCTGCTCGGGGCGGGCCTCGCGCTCGCCGGCCTGCTCGAGACCCCGCTGCTCGTTCTCCCCGGTGTGCGGGGCTGGGGCGCCCTCGCGGTCTGGCTTGCCGGCGCCGCGGGCAGCATCCTGCTTGGAATCGGCGTCGGGCTCGGCCGGCTCCCGCTGGGGGAGTCGCGCGAGGATGCCAACCTGATCGCGATCCGCGGCGAGGCACCTGTCGCTCGCTGGGCCGTTGCCCACCTCGATACCAAGGCTCAGATGCAGAGCATGGCCGGGCGTCTGGTCGCGGTCTGGGTCGTGGGACTCGCGGCCGCGGTCTCGACCGGCCTCGCACTGGCCCGGCTCGCCGGACCGATCCCATCGTCGGTGGCGCTGGCGGGTCTGCTGCTCGGCGTCACGGCCGGTGTGCTGGCGGGGCGGGGCCGCCTGC
>DATCWW010000096.1:0-7351 GCA_036566145.1 Gemmatimonadales bacterium | reverse complement strand
GCCGGCGAGCAGCCGCTCGGTGAAGTCGAGCCGCTCCTCGAGCTGGCTCACCGTGCTTTCCAGGCGCTCGATCGTGCCGCGCTGGCTCTCGATCTCCCGCCGAAGGTCGCCGGCATCCGCCCAGGGTGGCGGCCCCTGCCGGCCGTACCAGCGCCGCCGCCGGAACGCGAACGAGAAGAGCAGCAGCGGCACCAGCCAGAACATAAAGGCGAATCCCCACATTGTGCGTTCCTCCAGGCCGCTACGCGGCCCCGGTTTGCCAGGCTTGTTCGATGTCGTCGGCCGCCTTGCGCAGGATCTCGGCGACACGCTTGAGCGCCGGGTCATCCGGTCCGCGCCGCCAGGCCCGCTTGAAAGTGGTGGCCGCCAGCTTGGCGAAGGCGCCCTGGACCTCGCCCAGCCCGCCGCCGGCGAAGTCGCGCACCGTCTCGCGGACCCGATCGAGGATCTCGTCGAGCAGGTCGCGGTGCTGTTCCAGATACCGCTCGCCCTCGGGCGTCACGTGGTAGACCTTCTTGCCCTCGGTCTCGACCGCCTGGACGTAGCCCTCGTCCTCCAGGAGCTGCAGAGTCGGGTACACCGTCCCCGCGGACGGGGTGTAGTAGCCGCCCATCTTCTCCTCCAGCGCCTTGATGACCTCGTAGCCGTGCCGTGGCTTTTCCTTGAGCAGTCGGAGTATTACGAACTTCACCTCCCCCGACTCGAACATCTGATTCCGCCGCCGGGAGCCCCTGGGCCCGGCTCCCGCGCCCCACCAGCGGGCGCCGCCGAACCAGGGTCCGAACCCCCAGTCGTCTTTCGCACTGCACATGGTTCCTCCTACTCACCGGTATGTCGTAAGACATTACTTACGATATATCGTAAGAATTAGCGTGTGGATGGTCAAGAGGGGGTGCGCCTTTCAGCCGCCGAGAAGGGCTCGGACCTGGGCGAGGAGATCCACCAGATCGAACGGCTTGGGGAGGAAGGGCACACCCTCCGGGATCGGGTCGTGCCGCGCGTTCTGCTGGTCGGCGAAGCCGGAGATGAGCAGGGCAGGGAGCCCCGGCCGGAGAACACGAGCCTGGCGAATGAGGTCGGTGCCGTAGGTCTCCGGCATCACGACGTCGCTGATGAGGAGATCGATCGGAGCATCACCGCGCAGGATGTCCAGCGCTTCGCCCGGCGTGGCCGCGGTGATGGCGTGGAAGCCCCGACGCTCGAGCATCCGCGCGGTGGAGACACGCACCATCTCCTCGTCGTCCACCACGAGGATGGTCGGGGACTGTGGCCTCGCCTGTCGGGTCATGCGCGGCGGTCCGCCACGCCGGGTCGCCATGACCGCCCGGTCGGTGGGTGCTGCGGGAATGTCTGAGCTGGGAACACTCGAATCTGTCGCCGCTTTGGACGTCGTCAAGTCTGGCCCCCGACTTGCCTTTCCCACCCCCGTTTCCCATCCCATCCGGGTGCAACGGCTCCCCAGGTTCAGGAGGCTTCATGGCGTCCAAGCGACTGGTAATCTTCACCCTAGCCATGTTAGCCGGGTGCGGCGGCGGCGGGTCCGATCATGCGGCCGCCGACTCGCTGAGCCGCGATCTGCAACGGCTTCCGGTGGACTCCTCGGCTACGTTCGCGGACACGGCCACTCCGGCGGCGGAGCCGGTCGCGCAACCTGTTGCAGCGCGTCCCAAGCCGCAGCCCAAGCCCAAGCCGAAACCCGCCGCGCCGAAGCCGGCGCCCGCCCCGGCGCCTGCGCCGAAGGTGGTCGCCACGGGCACCGTAATGGCCACCGCGATCGACGCCGAGATCAGCTCGAAGGTGAACAAGGCGGGTGAGCGCGTGACCACCACCGTCAGCTCGAACATCATGGATGCGAGCGGGCGGGTCCTGATCCCGGCCGGCTCCAAGGTCGTGATGACCATCAGCGAGATCCACGAGTCCGAGAACAAGGGTGACAAGACCGGTAAGCTCACCCTCACTCCGACTTCGGTGCAGATCAACGGTGAGAGCTACGCGCTGGCGGGCACCGCGGTTGCCCTCGACCGCTACCTCAAGAGCCGCCCGACCAACGGCGGGGACGTGGCCAAGGTCGGCGCGGGCACCGCGATTGGCGCTGTGGCGGGCCGCGTGATCGGCGGTAACACCAAGGGCGCGGTCATCGGCGGCATCATCGGTGGCGCGATCGGCACCCAGCGGGCCGTCGAGACGCACGATCGCGATGTCATCGTCCCTGCGGGATCGCGGGTAGAGCTGACGCTGTCGCAGGAACTCGCGCTCTAAGTCCGGCCTCGTCCCGACGACCCCGCCTTCACCGCTCGGATGGTCACCAGGAGCGGGAAGTCGGGGTCGTCGCGTCCCCGCTCTTTTTCACTCAGCTCCTCCGCCGCCATTCCGGTGAGGAACGCGATCGAAGTGAGAATGTTGCCGTAGGCCCGCACGGTGATCCGGTGCTGGCCGAACCGGTCGGCGAACAGCTGAGTGCACGCGGCCGGGGTGAAGCGCCAGTAATCCCGGATCGGCTCGAACTTCCGGATGGCCCGGCTCACCGTGGGGACGGTGGCCAGCAGGACGCCGCCGGGGCGCAGGATGCGGGAGGCGTGGCCGAGCGCCGCCCGGGTGTCGTACACGAACTGGAGCGTCTGGGTCAGGATGAAGCAGTCGTAGCTGTTGGCCGGCACGGTGTCGGCCGCGGCGAGGTCCGCGACGATGGTGGCCTGCGGGTTGGACGAGTCCGCGTCGAGCACGTCCGAGCTGGCCACGTCGCTGCCGTAGAGCCGGGTGTATTCGGCGTCCTTGACCTCCAGGACCCGGCCGCGGATGTCGCTCCGGTGCGTGTCCAGGAAGCGCTGGACGTAGTAGCGGTCCACGGGGGTACCCCGGTCCGCGCCCCAGTGCTGGCTCAGGGGAGTGAGGCGGCGCAGGGTGCCGAGCCATGCCGGTCGAAACAGGCGGTGGAGGCGGTGCCGTGACAGGAGCGGCATGTGGGCTCCGGACGAGGGAGATGCGGATCACCGGCGCCAGCGGCCGGCCCGAATATCTTTTCCGCTATGTCGAGGGCCTTCGTCAACGAAGACGCCGGCGAGGCGCCGGGCCATTACCCGTTGCCCGCCCGGGACGACCCGGGATACCCCCTGGCCGCCGCCCGGGCGCTGCTTCGCGGCGCCGACCAGGGTGACACGCCCGGCGCCGAGGCGGCCACCGGCTACTTCTGGGGCGACCCGGCGCTGGCCGCCGAGGTGGAGCGCATCCTCGGCGAGGCGCGGGACGACGGCAACGAGCGCCTGGAGCAGTTGGCCGAGCGGTTTCTTCGCCGGGTTTCGGCCCGCCGGCGCTGACGATCCCGGGATGCCGTGTCCCTCATTGACTTCCTCGGGCTGATGCCTTAGCTTGCGCGCGCGTTCGGGACATACCCGGCGCGCCGCAGAACCAGTAACCAGAGATCTTTCGAAGGGACCTGGCTCGAAGTCAGGTCCCTTTTTGCTGGGCTGGGGCGGCGAACACAAGTCGGTAGGTACGGCATCACCGGACTCCGACGAACACACATTACCAGCAGGAGTACGACATGCGTACCACCGGCACCGTGAAATGGTTCAACGACGCCAAGGGCTTCGGCTTCATCACGCCGGAGAACGGGCAGAAGGACTGTTTCGTCCACCACAGCGCCATCGAGGGGAGCGGCTACAAGTCCCTCGCCGAGGGCGACAAGGTGGAGTTCGAGGTCGTGCAGGGCCAGAAGGGCCCCGCGGCGCAGAACGTGAAGAAGCTCGCGTAAGCGCAGACTTCGAAACGGCCAACGGCGGGGCCGTCCGGGTAACCGGGCGGCCCCGTTCGTCGTTCAGCTCCCCGCCGACCGCCGGAGCTCGGCCGAGCGCCGGTAGGGAAAGACATCGAACACCTCCCCCTCGGCCAGGCGGCGCTGGACGCCCTGCCAGAACCCGACGTCCAGCAGGTCGCCGTGCGCCTCGAGGAAGGCCTCCCGGACGGGACCGGCCGGCACCAGGAAGGCGCGGAACTCCTCGGGAAAGACGTCGCCCTCCGCCACGTGGAACCACGGCTCGGCCGAGAACTCCTCCTCGATCGTGGTCGGCTCGGGCAGCCTGCGGAAGCGGCAGTCGGAGAGCAGGCAGAGCTCGTCGTAGTCGTAGCAGATGACCCGCCCGTTCCGCGTCACCCCGAAATTCTTGAGCAGCATGTCCCCGGTGAAGATGTCGGCCGCCGCCAGGTCCTTGATGGCGGTCCCGTAGTCGATCACGGCGTCGCGAGCCGCCTCTTCGCCCGCATCCCGCAGGTAGAGATTGAGCGGCGTGACCCGCCGCTCGGTGTAGAGCTGGCGCACGATCACTCGATCCGCTTCAACCCGCACCGTCGCGCCGGTCACCCGGAGCAGGTACGCAAGCAGGTCGTCGGGGAAGCAGCGCAGGGGGAACTCCAGATGCTCGTACTCCTGCGCATCGGCCAGCCGGCCCACCCGGTCACGAACGAAGACGAAATGGTACTTGTCCATCACCGCCTGCCGAGTGGTGTTCTTGGGGGCCCCGAAGCTGTCCTTGATGATCTTGAAGACCACGTTGAACGCCGGCAGGGTGAAGACCGCCATCACCATCCCCTCGTCGCCCTCGGCGACGGCGAAGCGGGCTGCGGGGTCCGCCAGGTGCTCCATCAGGCTGCGGTACAGCACCGTCTTGCCGTGCTTGTTGTAGCCGATCGCGGTGTAGAGCTCGTCCAGACGCTTGTTGGGCATGATCGAGGCGAGAAACTCGACCAGCGCCCGGGGCCGGGGCGCCTCCACCCGGAAGTAGGTCCAGCTGAACCCGAAGACGACGCTGGCCTCGTTCTGGGTCATCAGGACGGCATCCACCACGATCCCCCGCTCGGCGTGGATCAGCGGGAGCACCAGCGGAAGGACCACGCCGCCGGCCAGGATCCGGCCGACCAGGTAGGCGCCCTTGTTCCGGTAGAACACGGGGCGGAGCATCTCGATGGCGATCGGTCCGGCCAGCCTGGTCTCGCCCAGGCCTCGGCGGATCTGCGCGGCCACCACCTCGGCGTCGCGGTCGAGCTGCGCCCACGGCACCGACCACCGGTAGCTCTGGAGGAGCCGGCGGAGCACCGCGCCGTCTGCGACGCCGGCGCCGTAGTGCTCGGTCGGCGCGGCGGCGGCATCGGTGGCGGTCGAGGGATCGGGATCGAGATACTCGATGGCCGCGTCCACACCCACCGTGCTGAACACGCGCCGGCTGACCGAGTTGAAGAACGTCTGCGCGATCTCGGCGTCGCCCCTGTGGGCCAGCGCACGGGCGTGGTGCGCCTTGATGGCGGCCCACAGGGTACGCTCCATCAGGGCGTCGTCGAGCAGGTCCCGCACGTCGGCCACGGCGTTGTCGAGGTGAATCCGGTAGAGCGCGAGCCGCGCCGTGGCGTCGGCCTGGGCGCCGCGCCAGTCCCGGCGCTCGAATCGCTCGCGCGCCCGCCCGGTGATCTCCTCGAATCCCTGCCGCCAACCCTCGTAGGCGGCGAAGATCGCGTCCGCGGCGCGGGTTTCGACGCTTCGCTTGTCGCCCGGCGGCGACCCGGCCAGATTGAGCGTCGATTCCAGTTCCCGGTATCTCATCCGGCCAGCCTCGAAGGACGTGTGTCATGCCCAGCGCCACCATGCCCCGGTACCGCGATCTTACCCCTCCCACCGCCGGCGACGCCATCGTGATGCGCGACGGCCGCCTGGAGGTCCCCGCCCAGCCGGTCATCCCCTTCATCGAGGGCGACGGCACCGGCCCCGACATCTGGCGGGCCGCCCAGTACGTCTTCGACGCGGCGGTGACCCGGGCTTACGGCACCGGCCGGCGGATCGTGTGGTTCGAGGTGCTGGCCGGCGAGAAGGCCAAGGAGCGGCTCAACAGCTGGCTCCCGGAGGACACGCTCGCCGCGATCGACCATCACCTCGTCGCCATCAAGGGCCCGCTCACCACTCCGGTCGGCGGCGGGTTCCGCTCGCTCAACGTGGCGCTCCGCCAGAAGCTCGACCTCTACGCCTGCGTGCGCCCGGTGCGCTGGTTCGAGGGCGTTCCCTCGCCGGTGAAGGCGCCCCAGGATGTCGACATGGTGATCTTCCGCGAGAACACCGAAGACATCTACGCCGGCATCGAGTATCGGGCCGGGAGCGACGAGGTCCGGCGGGTGGTGGACTTCCTGCAGGGGCAGATGGGAGTTCAGACCATCCGCTTCCCGGCCACCAGCGCCATCGGCATCAAGCCGATCTCGGAAGAGGGCTCCAAGCGGCTCATCCGCGCCGCGATCGAGTACGCCGTCGCCCGGAAGCTTCCCAGTGTGACGCTGGTGCACAAGGGCAACATCATGAAGTACACCGAGGGCGGCTTCCGCGACTGGGGCTATCAGCTCGCCCGGCAGGAGTACGGCGCGACCGAGATCGACGGCGGGCCGTGGTGCCGGCTCCCGGGCGGGTTGGTGATCAAGGACGTGATCGCGGACGCGTTCCTGCAGCAGATCCTCACCCGGCCAAAGGAATACTCGGTCATCGCCACGATGAACCTCAACGGCGATTACATCTCCGACGCGCTCGCGGCCCAGGTCGGCGGGATCGGAATCGCGCCCGGCGCCAACATCAACTACGTCACCGGTCACGCGGTGTTCGAGGCCACCCATGGGACCGCGCCGAAGTACGCGGGACAGGACAAGGTGAACCCGGGGTCGCTGATCCTGAGCGGCGAGATGATGTTCCGCCACCTCGGCTGGAACGAGGCCGCCGATCTGATCGTGGCCTCGCTGCAGAAGACCATCGGCCAGAAGCGGGTGACCTACGACTTCGAGCGGCTGATGACCGGGGCCACGCTGCTCAAGACGTCGGAGTTCGCGAAGGCGATGGCGGAGAACATGAAGTAGGGCTCAATCCCGCCCCTTGAGCCGGCCCAGCTCCCTCCGATCCTTCTTCGTCGGGCGGCCCTTGTCCGGCACGAACGCGGCGTGGAGCGACTTGAGCTGGAGCGCCATCGCCTCCCGCGCCGCGCGACTCGCCGGTGTCTCCTCGTACAATTCGGCCGCAGCCGAGGCGGGGCCGCGACGGGCCGAGAGCGCGCGTACCACGACATGGTGCTCGTACGGTCCCTGACGGATCCGGACCTCGTCGCCCGGCTGCACCGGGCGCGCGCGCTTGGCCCGGTCGCCGTTCACCTGCACCTTGCCGCCGGCGACGGCCTCGGAGGCGAGCGCGCGGGTCTTGTAGAACCGCGCTGCCCAGAGCCACTTGTCGAGCCGGACGCGAGCGTCATCCTCACGTTCGTCCATCGTTGAATCATACCTCCAAAGTGCAACGGATGGCGCAGTTGGCACGTGGGTCCCGCGCGCTCCACGGGAACCG
>DATCWW010000090.1:0-3539 GCA_036566145.1 Gemmatimonadales bacterium | reverse complement strand
GTCGTCCCCACCGCGACCGGCGGCGCTACCCCGACCGTACCGCCGTCGCGCCCTGCCGGCGTCCCGCCGCACCGCCGCTCCGCCGTCCTCATCGGGATCGGATTCATCCTCGGTCTTGGCGTGCTGTTCGGCTGGCTCCGCTCCCACCGCGAGGTGGAGCCCACCGGTCCCGGCACCACCCGGCTCCTGGCCGTCCTCCCCTTCGAGAACCTGGGCGACTCCACCGACGAGTACTTCGCCGACGGGATCACCGACGAGGTCCGCGGCAAGCTCGCGACCCTGAGTGGGCTCAAGGTCATCGCGAGCACCAGCGCCAGGCAGTACAAGGGATCGACCAAGACGCCCGAGCAGATCGCCCAGGAGCTCGGCGTGCACTACCTGCTGGTCGGCAAGATCCGCTGGGAGAAGCGCGCCGACGGACAGAGCCGGGTGCGGGTGAGTCCCGAGCTGGTGCAGGTGACGCCGGGCACCGCCGCCACCACCCGCTGGCAACAGCCGTTCGACGCGTCGCTGACCGATGTGTTCCAGGTGCAGGCCGACATCGCCGGCCGGGTTGCCCAGGCGCTCGACCTGGCCCTGGGCGACAGCACCCGGCAGGATCTCGCGGCACGGCCGACCGGCAACCTCGCCGCGTACGACGCCTACCTGAAGGGCCTGGAGATCTACAGTTCGACCAGCGATCCGATCCGGCTCCGGCAGGCGGTGAGCTACTTCGAGCAGGCCGTGGCGCTCGACACCGCGTACGCGCCGGCCTGGGCCCGGCTCTCCCAGGCCACCTCCTTCATCAAGCTCGTGGGTGCGCCGGCGCCGGGCCTGGTCGAGCGATCGCGCTTCGCCGCCGAGCGGGCGCTGGCCCTGGCGCCTGACCGCCCCGAGGGGCGCCTCGCGATGGGGGACTACCTGCGCCGCGTCAAGCTGGACTATGCGGGGGCCATCGAGCAGTACCGCCAGGGTGAGCGCCAATCGCCGTCCAATGCCGACCTGTTCCGCGGCATCGGACAGGCGGAGCAGACCCTCGGCCGGTGGGACGCCTCGTTGGAGCATCTGGGTCAGGCCCAGCGGCTCGACCCACGCTCCGCAGGGACGGCCCAGACCCTAACCCAGAACCTCTTGTGGATGAGACGGTACGACGAGGCTCTGGCGAGCGCCGACCGCTGGATCGGGGTGGCCCCGGACAACCCCTTCGCCTATGAGACCAAAGCGATGATCCTGGTGAGCCGGGGAGACCTGGTGGCGGCCCGAGCGGTCGTCGAGAAATCGCCAGCCGCGATCCCGGTGACCCGTTTCGTGGCGTATGTCGCGACCTACTGGGAGCTGTACTGGCTGCTGAGTCAGGAGCAGCAGGATCTGCTGCTTCGGCTCCCGCCCAGCGAGTTCGACGACGATCGGGCCTCCTGGGGGTTGTCCGTCGCCGGTGTCGCCGCGATCCGGGGGGATGAGCGGATGGCGCGTGCCTACGGCGACTCGGCAGGGCTTGCGCTCGAAGAGCAGCTCCGCGGTGCGCCCGAGGACGGACAGCTCCACTGCCTCTACGGCGTGGCGCTGGCCTATGCGGGGAGGAAGGCTGACGCGATCCGGGAGGGTCAGCGGGGCGTCGCCTCGCGCCCGATCCGCGCGGACGCATTCGCCGGACCCTACTTCCAGCATCAGCTCGCCCGGATCTACATCATGGTAGGGGAGCCCGAGAAGGCGATCGACCAGCTCGAGCCGCTGCTCGGGATGCCGTACTACCTCTCGCCGGCCTGGCTGCGGGTAGATCCTACCTTCGATCCGCTGCGAAAGAACCCGCGGTTCCAGCGGCTGGTCGGCGCCGGCGGCTGAGAGACGACGACGGACTTCAGGGACTGACCCGGTACTCGCTCTGCACCAGGCCACTGGGGAAGGATCGAGTCGCGACGTGCTCCAGCCGGACGTCCCGGCTCAGCGGGCCGAAGAGCGGAATCCCGGTGCCGATCAGGACCGGGAGCCGGGAGACGACCACGCGATCGATCAGCCCGGCCTCCAGGAAGGCCTGGACGGTGACACCTCCGTCCACGTACACGTGCTGGAAGCCGCGCCGCTCCAGCATGTCGTATACCTCCCTCGGCGTCCCCGTTACCAGCTCGCACACCGCGCCTTCGGGCGGCTCGAGCTTCCGGAGGGTGCGGCTGAGCACGAACACCGGCTTGGAGCCGTAGAACCACTTCTCGAAGCCGAGCACCACGTCGTAGGTCCTGCGCCCGATGAGCACCGCGTCCACCGAGTCGAAGAAGGCGGTAAACCCGTACTCCTGGGGCTGGGTGCGCTCGGACTGGAGCCAGTCCAGGCTCCCATCGCTTCGCGCGATGAAGCCGTCGAGGCTGGTGCCCACGAAGACCGACGTTTCCATGCTCTAACTCGCTCCCGGGAAGCGGTGGGATTCGCTCGTGTGAGCTCGGGATGGCCCAATCTGGGGCGGGACGGAAGTGGCCGCCAGCGCCGCCGGACCAGGGCGCGTTCGGCGCGGCTTGACCCCGCCTTGACCGGCCGGCGCGAGGCTCCTCGTGTCCCTTACGAGGAGCCTCGATGCGTGTCCCGCTGCCGTCGGCCCTGCTCCGGCTCGTCCTCTCCACCGCCATCACGATCCAGGCTGTCGGCTGCAGCTCCTGGCAGGTTCAGCAGGTGTCCCCGGGTGCGTGGATCGAGGCGCAACACCCACCCAAGGTGCAGGTCCGCCACTCTGACGGCGCCCGCGTGACCCTGCGCCATCCGTCGGTGGTCGGGGATTCGCTGGTGAGCGCGGGCCGGAAGGACACGGTCCGGGTCGCCCTCGCTGACGTGCACGCGGTCGCCGTGCGCAAGTTCTCTCCACTCAGGACGCTCGGGCTGACCGCCTTGATCGTCGGCGGCTTCTTCGGGTTCGCCTGCCTGATGGCCTGCGGCTACTGAACGCACTGTTCGCCACAGATGAACACAGATGAGCGTGGGCTCTGAGTGGTGGTACGACCTAGCCGCCGTTCACTTGGGTGTTCATCTGTGTTCATCTGTGGCGAACAACTTGTCTCTGCCTCGCCCTGGCGCCCCAGCCCCTCCCGTGCTTCTCTGCTGAATGCACGAATTCACCCTCATCAGCACGATCGCCGCCGGGTTCGGCCTCGCCCTCGTCCTGGGCTACGCCGCGAACCGCGCCGGTGCGCCGCCGCTCGTCGGGTACCTCCTCGCCGGCATCCTCATCGGCCCGGCGACCCCAGGCTTCGTCGCCGACATGGCGCTCACCTCCGAGCTGGCCGAGATCGGGGTCATGCTGATGATGTTCGGGGTGGGGCTGCACTTCTCCATTCCGGACCTGATGGCGGTGCAGCGGATCGCGATTCCGGGCGCGGTGGTCCAGATCGCCGCGGCGACCGGGCTCGCGGCGCTCACCGCGCACTTCTGGGGCTGGAGCTGGGGCGCCAGCCTGGTGTTCGGGATCGCCCTGTCGGTCGCAAGCACGGTGGTGCTGCTCCGGGCGCTGGAGTCCCGCCGCGCGCTCAACACGGTGAACGGCCGAATCGCGGTCGGCTGGCTCATCGTCGAGGACC
>DATCWW010000083.1:0-4571 GCA_036566145.1 Gemmatimonadales bacterium | reverse complement strand
CATCGGCGGCCGCGGTCTTCTTGACCGCCTGCTGCTGCGTGGCTCCTTCCTGCTTCCCGGTCTCCTGCTTTCCCGCGTCCTGCTTCACCGTCTCCTGCTTTCCTGTCTCCTGCTTCTTCGTGCCGTCGGCCGCCTGGTTGTCCGGCTTCTGGCCGGCGGTCTTCTGCGGCTGCGGCTTGGCGGGCGCCTTGTCGCCCTCTTTCTTGGGCTCATCCTTCTTCGGTCCGAAGTCCTTCTTGGCCCGCAGGTCGCGCTGCGCCTGGGAGCCCGGGTCCGCCGGGGTCGGCATCGCGGGAATGGAATCGAACTTCGGCGAGCTCGTGTTGCGCTCGATCTTGCTCCCGAGCAGGTCCGGCGTCTCGGCCTCGGGGTTCATCGCCTTCGATTGGATGTTGCGCTGACGAGTCTGGCTGGCCATCCGGCCCAGCTGGAACGGCTCGGTATGGAAGCCGAGGCTCACCCGGGATCTGAGCCCCGCCTTGATGCGCATGTCCTCCCGGGAGAACTGCTCGTCGCTCTTCACGTACCCGACCGTGGCCGACAGGCTGGCGCTGGCGCCCCACACCCCCATCCCGAAGCTGCCGCTGGCCGAGGTGGTGACCCTGGTGTCGAGCCGCTCGGCGGTGGTCTGCTCGGCGGTGCTGCGGGCGTCCACCGCCAGATCCATGGAGGCCTCGATCTGGCCGTCGTCGATGATCACGCGGTTCATGCCCTGGAGCACCATGGTCGCAAGCATCGCCTGGCGGTCGCGGCCCAGCTTGCGCCGGATGAGCGGGATCAGCGTGCCGTCGAGATCGGCATCGTCCACCGAGGAGACCTCGTCCTCGGTGGCCTCCAGCGCCTTGGCCAGCTCCTCCGAGTCGGGCATGTCGCCGTCGTCCCTGACGGTGAGCACCCCGCCCTCCTCGCCGGCGGCGGGGTTGGCGACGAACGCGGGGAAGCGCGCGGCCGCCCATTGGGCCGCGCGTCCGGGCGTGATCTGGGCGGCGGCGAACTCGGGCCCGCTCGCGGTGACCGCCTCGAGCAGGTCGGCATAGGCCTGGAGCTGTTGGATGGTGGACGTGGTCATCGCCTGGAAGACTCCGGTCACCAGCGAGGTCACGAACCCGGGGAAGTCGATGGCGTCGCGGGTCCCCCGGAGGACTCCCGCGGCCGACGACACGGCCTGCTGGCGGTTGAAGTCGCCGGCCGCGAGCGACGCGGCGAGCGGCCTTGCGCCGACCGGGCTGCGGCCCGCGATGTCCCGAGTGAGCCGGTTGTCCTGATCGATGAGGTCGGCCGCCGCGAGCGACACCCGGACCATTCTCTCCGCCAGCTTGCGCCGGAGCTCGGGCCGGTCGGCGAGCTCCGGGGCCCGCTGCACCACACCCCGAACGGCCCGGCGCACCGCCGCCAGCACCTGGGGAGAGCGGGGCTCATTCTCCACCAGCACTGACATTCCAGGCCTCCGCGTCGGCAATCACCCCGGCCGACCGCCCGATGCGCAGCGTGCCTCCGTTCAGCGCCTCCGCCGAGCCTGCCAGCCACTCGACGAGGCGGAGTCCGTGGATCGCGCGGGCGACCCCGCGGGTCACGTCCACGCTCCGCCCCAGCAGCGCCGGCGCGTGCCGCTGCACCAGCGACCACGGGCCGCCGCCACCCAGGGCCGTGACCAGGTCGGGGTGCTGCAGGAGCTTGAGCGAGGCGCGCACCTGCTCCAGCAGGTTGCGCGCGGCGAACGCCGCGATCCCGGTGCCGCCGTCGGAGAGCGACGTGCCCAGGTCGCGCGCCACCGCCGCGGCACGAGCCTCCAGCAACCCGATGCCCTCCGTAGTCCCCGCCCGCCCGATGCGAACCAGCGCATCCACCATCACCTGGAACCGCTGCCGGAAGCTCTCGTCGAAGAGCCGCTCGAAGAGCGCGCGCCGCTCCGCCGCGCCGAAGCGGTATTCCCGGCCCCGCCACCAGGTGACCAGCGGGGTCGCGGCGGCCCCGATCGGGAGAACCAGGGTCCCCCGGACGATTCCTTCGGCGAGCGCCTCGACGAACGGGACCAGTCCGGCCTGCTCCAGCTCGAAGGCCCAGTAGAGCACGCCGGTCACGCGGACCTGGGCGCCGACCAGGCCACTGGTCTCCAGGACCGGCAGGTCCACCACGCCGAGCGCGGCCGGTCCGAACCGGTGCGCGACCGCGGCGAGGTGCTCCGCCACATCGGCCTGGGCCAGCTCGAGACCGGGCACCAGCAGCGCGCCGCCGCCCCGTCCATTGCCCGCACTCATTTCTGCGCCCGCTGGCCCACGGCGTCGAGCTGCCCGGTGGAGGCCATCTTGTCGAGCGGAAACGTCTCACTCTTGAAGTGGACCTTGACCTCACCGCTCAGGTTGGCCTTGATCTGGGCCTTGGCCTCGCTGGTATCGTCGGTCGCGCCGGAGACCACCGTGCGGTGGCGCTCGGTGGTGTTGTCGTAGTCCCCGCTGAACCAGCCGCCGCTGTCGCCGTAGGAGCGGACCTTGCTCTGGGAGTCGTACATCGAGGCCGTGTTGGTACGCTGGGCCACGTCGCTCGCCTTCATCTCGAAGACCACCTTGGCGTTGATCAGCCCGTCGGTGACCACGATCCGGTTGATACCGAGCAGGACCATGGTGGCGAGCTGCTGCTGCCGGACGCGGGCCATCTCCAGCTGCGCTCGGCGCACCAGGGCCTGCTCGCTCTCCTCGTCGTCCAGGTCCACCGCCTGCGCCTGACCGCCCAGCGCGGCCTGGATCTTGTCCATGGCGCCCTCGGGGGCCTCGTCCTTGAGCGCCAGCTTGGGGGTGCCGTTGTCCACCTCGATGTTGAGCGAGTCGGGGAAGCGTCCCTGCAGGTAGTCGCGCGCCTGGTTGTCGGTGATGTGGTCGGAGGCGTATTCCTCCACACTCTTCACCACGGCCTCGAGCAGCTTCTGGTAGGCTTCCATCTGGCGGATCGAAGAGTTCACGATCGAAGTGAACACTCCCTCGATCAGGCCGGACACGAACGCCGGGAAATCCACGGTCGCCACCATGTCCTTGAACGCGTCCGTACCCGCCTTGAGCGCGCCCGCCTGGAAGTCCTTCTGCACCAGCTTCTGGCTGCCGGTGATGTCCTTGAACTGCTGCACCCCGGTGGGCTGCTGCTGCTGTTCCCCCTCCAGCGCTCGTGCCAGCTCGGGCTGGCCGGCGGCGGGATCGGCGAGGTAGGCCACCGTGTTCAACAATCCCTGCCGCACCTTCTCCCGATCGGGGGACTTGAGCTTCCGAAAGGCGTCGGTGCGTCCCAGCAGGCGGGACACGGCCTCCTGTACGACGGCCTGTTGCTCGGGCTTCAGCTTGGCGATAGCGGTCATGATGGGACCTCACCGCCCGGGAGCGGCAGTCGGAGCCTGGACGGGCGCGGCCGGGCCAGGGGCCGGCGCCGTGGTGCCCGGAGCGCCGGTCGGCGCGGGCCCGCCGGGCATGGCCAGATAGTTGATCTTCTCGAACTGAAGGGCGTCGAGCATGCGTTCGGGCGGCAGGGTCTCGGACCGGAAGTTGACCCGCACGTCGCCGCTGAGCTGCGCCTTCATCTGGGCCTTGGACTCGCTGGTGTCGTCCACCGAGGAGCGGACCGTGGCCATGTGGCTCTGGTGGGCGTACGCGCCGGCGGCGCCCCAGGGCTGCCAGGTGGCGGCGGCGGCGCCGGCGGAGGATTGCTCGATGTCGGTCATGCCGGCGCTCGCCATGCGCTTGGCGTAGTCGCTGGCCCGGATGTCGAAGATGACCTTCGCGTTGATGCGGCCGTTGGTGACGATGATCCGGTTGATCCCGAGCAGCACCATGAGCGCCATGAGCTTCTGCCGCTGGCGCGCGAGCTCGAGCTTGGCGGCGGCCAGGAACTTCCGCTCCGACTCCCCGTCGTTGAAGTCCACCGTCTCGTTGGTGCGGGCGAACTGCTGCAGCGGGGTGAAGTCGGAGGTGTCCTCGGTGGCCGGCGCGAGCTTGGTGCCGCCGCCCTCCTCGGTGTTCCGCTCCAGCCGGACGATGCTGGGAAAGCGGGAGGCGATCTGCTCCCGGGCCTGGTCGTCGGCGATGTGATCGTTGGCGAATTCGTCGACCGACTTCGCGGTGGCGGCCAGCAGGTCGCCGAAGGCCTCCATCTGCTGGATGGAGGCATCCACGATCGCCTGGAACACCCCGTGGATGAGCCCGCTCACGAACTGGGGGAAATCCACGGTCTCGACCAGGTTCTTGAACTCCTCGACGCCCTGGCGCATCGCGCCGGCCTGGAACTCGGCCCCGACCTGCCCCGGCTTGTCGGCCAGGCGCTTCTTGAGATCGTCCACCGGCCCCATGGCCTCGGCCAGCCCTTCGGCCCCAGGCGGCGTGCCGGCGTCGAGCCAGCCCGGGTCGCGGGTGAGATAGCCGGCGACCTGGGTCATGTTGCGCGCGAAGGCCTGGCGCTCGGCGGGAGGAAGGCGCTTCCACTCCCGGGAGTCGTTGAGGACCTTGGCGACTTCCCGCTTGACCAGGTCGGTGCGGGCGGACGGAGCGGTCATGCGGCCCGCCGGCGCTCAGGCGCCCGGCGCCGGTGCGGCC
>DATCWW010000074.1:0-7212 GCA_036566145.1 Gemmatimonadales bacterium | reverse complement strand
CTCACCTTCGTGGACGCGGTGCACTACGCCCCGCACCACCCGGTGGACGTCGTCCGCTTCGGCTGCGATTTCCTCGCCTGCTCGCCGTACAAGTTCTACGGCCCCCACCTTGGAGTACTGTACGGGCGGCGGGCGGTCGTGGAGTCACTCGACGTCCCCAAGGTCGCCCCGGCACCCGATACCGCGCCGGAGCGGCTGGAGACGGGGACCTTGAGCCACGAGGGGATCGCCGGCGCGGCGGCGGCGGTGGACTTCCTGGCCTCGCTCGCGCCGGGCGAGGGCCGGCGCGACCGGCTTCGGACCGCCCTCTCCGAGCTGCACCGCCGAGGGCAGGCGCTGCTCACGCGATTGTACGGTGGGCTGTCGGCGGTCCGCGGGGTCCGGCTCTTCGGTCCCGCGATCGACGCGCCGAGGACGCCGACCGTGGCGTTCACGGTCGCGGACCTCGCCTCGGCCGACGTGGCGGGCCGCCTGGCGGAAGAGGCGGTCTTCCTCTCCAGCGGAGACTTCTACGCCGCGGGAGTGGTGGCTCGGTACGGCCTGGTGAAGGAAGGCCTCGTGCGGGCGGGCTGCGCCTGCTATACCACGGAGGAGGAAGTCGACCGGCTGGTGGAGGGCGTGGCGCGCCTCAGCGCCCGGGGCTGACCGGGAGCGCGTCCCGCGCTTCGAGCGCCAGCGCGAGGGCCCTGTCCGCGCTGTCGGCCAGGCAGTTGAGGTGCCCCATTTTCCGCCCTGGGCGGGGTTCCGACTTGCCGTACAGGTGAAGGCGCACCCCCGGCCGGCGAAATACTTCGTCCCATCGCGGCGGACCGCCGGTCCAGAGATCGCCCAGGAGGTTCACCATCGCCACCGGCGTGAGCAGCCGCGGCTCGGCCAGCGGCAGCCCGCAGAGGGCGCGCACCTGCTGCTCGAACTGGTCGGTGGAGCAGGCGTCGAGGGTGTAGTGGCCGCTGTTGTGGGGCCGTGGCGCCAGCTCGTTCACGTACAGGCGCCCGCCGGTGGCCACGAAGAGCTCGACACCGAGCACGCCGACGTAGTCGAGCGCCGTGGCGACGCGCCCGGCCAGGTCCAGGGCGCTCCCAGCGAGCGCGGCCGGTATCCGTGCCGGAACCACGGTGGTCTCCAGGATCCCGTCTCGATGGCGATTCTCCCCGACGGGAAAGGTGGCGACGCTCCCGTCGTCGCCCCGGGCGAGCACCACCGACACTTCCCGCTCCAGCGTCAGCCGCTCTTCCAACACACAGGGCACGCCGCTCAGCTCAGCGAAGGCCGCGGTGGCGTCCTCGGGGCTCTCGACCGGAGCCTGCCCCTTGCCGTCGTATCCCATCCGGCTGGTCTTGAGCAGCGCCGGCGTTCCCACCGTGCGCACGGCTGCCGCCAGCTCCCCGCTCGAGCGCACCGCCCGGAAGCGGGCCGTGGCGAACCCGTGACGCTCGAGGAAGCTCTTTTCCTCGATCCGGTCCTGGGCGATGGCGACCGCGGCCACCGGAGGCCGCACCCGGACCCACGCCGACAGCCGCTCCAGTGCCTCCGCCGGCACGTTCTCGAACTCGGTGGTGATCGCGGCGCAGTCCCGGGCCAGCTGGTCGAGGGCGTCGGGGTCGGTGTAGGCGGCGCGCAGGTGACGATCGGCGAACTGGCCCGCCGGACTTCCCGGGTCGGGATCGAGCACCACGACGCGGTAGCCCATGGTCCGGGCCTGGAGAGTGAACATGCGGCCGAGCTGGCCGCCGCCGAGAACGCCCAGCGTCGCCCCCGGCAGGATCACGCCGGCTCCTCCGGCAAGGTGAGGTCGAGCACCCGCCGGGTCTGGCCCTCGCGCAGTGTCTCGAGCCGAGCAGCCAGGGAGGCGTCGCCCAGCGCCAGCAGCGCGGCCGCGAACAAGGCGGCGTTCTGGGCCCCCGCGGCCCCGATGGCGAAGGTCGCGACCGGGACCCCGGCCGGCATCTGCACGATGGAGAGCAGCGAATCCAGTCCCTGCAGGTGACGGGTCGGCACCGGGACGCCGAGCACCGGCAACCGGGTCTTCGCCGCCAGCATGCCGGGGAGATGCGCCGCCCCGCCCGCGCCGGCGATGAGGCACCGGAGCCCGCGCCCCGCCGCCTCCTCCGCGTAGCGGAAGAGCAGGTCGGGCGTCCGGTGCGCGGAAACCACTCGCCACTCCACCGCGATCTCGAGCTCGCGCAGCCGCCGCACGGCGTGCTGCATGACCTCCCAGTCCGAATCGCTTCCCATCACCACTCCCACGAGGGGCGATGCCATGGTCACCTCGGTGCGTTGTCGCGGCCGCTGCGGAACGGCAGGAAAGAAGCCCGGGCCCGCGACGGCAGGCAAGCCGCGCTCGGGTCACCCATCACGGTGACGACCGGCCCGGGCTGGGTAGCGTGAGTCGGCTTCAATCGTGGAGGGAGCCGTGCCGACGCAGGATGTCACCACCGTGGGCGAGCGACTGGTCCGCGGCGTGCTGGACCATCGAGTGCTGAGTCTGATCTATCACGGCGAGCGGAGAATCGTGGAGCCCTACCTGGTCGGGATCCACGAAGCGGGAGAGCCGGTGCTGGTCGGCTACCAGACCGGGGGCGGGAGCCGCTCCGGCGAGCTTCCCGGCTGGCGCACTTTCATCATCACCGAGGTGCAGGGGGCCGAGCTGCTCGAGGAGGAGTTCACCCCGATGCCGGGCTTCAATCCCGGGGCGTACCCGATGCTGGAGCTGTTCGCCCGGGCCTGACACCCGCTAGACGGTGGCCCGGGTACGGTCCATCGTGCCCCGCGCCATGAGCGCCGCCTGGGCGGCCGCCAGCCGGGCGATCGGCACCCGGAAGGGCGAGCAGGAGACGTAGTTCATCCCCAGCCGGTCGCAGAACGCGACCGCGCTCGGCTCGCCGCCGTGCTCGCCGCAGATGCCGAGCTTGAGGTCGGGACGGGTGCGGCGGCCGAGGTCGCCGGCCATCTGGATCAGCTTGCCCACGCCCTGCTGGTCGAGGACCTGGAACGGATCGTCGTCGATGACGCCGTGCTCGATGTACCAGGGCAGGAAGTGCCCGGCGTCGTCCCGGGAAATGCCCCAGGTGGTCTGAGTCAGATCGTTGGTGCCGAAGCTGAAGAACTGCGCCTCGCGGGCCAGCTCGTCGGCGGTGACACAGGCCCGGGGCAGCTCGATCATGGTGCCGAGCAGGAAGGGCACCGTGATATTGCGCTCGCGGAAGACCTCCTCGGCGACCTGCCGCACGACCAGCGCCTGCTTTCGAAACTCGACCACGCTGGCGGTGAGCGGAATCATCACCTCGGGCATGACCCGGCCCTTCCGGCTCGCTACCGTGCAGGCCGCCTCGAAGATCGCCCGGACCTGCATGGCCGTGATCTCGGGATAGATGATGCCCAGCCGGCAGCCCCGAAGGCCGAGCATGGGGTTCACCTCGGCCAGCCGGTCGATCACGCCCTGCAGCTGCTCGAACGGAACCTCCAGCTCGGCGGCCAGGCTTTCGATCTCCGCCCGGTCTTTCGGGAGGAACTCGTGGAGCGGGGGGTCGAGCAGCCGGATGGTGACCGGGAAGCCTTCCATCGCGCGGAAGATGGCCTCGAAGTCGGCCCGCTGCATCGGAAGCACCTTGGCCAGCGCCCGCTCCCGACCCTCGTGGTCCTGGGCCACGATCATCTCGCGCATGGCGCTGAGCCGCTCGCCGTCGAAGAACATGTGCTCGGTGCGGCAGAGGCCGATCCCCTCCGCCCCGAAGTCGCGGCCGCGGTGGGCATCGGCCGGCGTGTCGGCGTTGACCCGCACCCGGAGTTGGCGGATCCGGTCGGCCCATTGCATGAGCCGGACGAAGTTACCGCTCAGCTCGGGGGCGATCAGCGCGGCCTGCCCGGCGAACACCTTGCCGCTGCCGCCGTCCACCGTGATCCATTCGCCTTCGGCAATCCGCCGGCCGTTCACGGCGAACTGGCCGGCCTTCTCGTCCACCGTGAGCTCCTGCGCCCCGGCCACGCAGGGCTTGCCCATGCCGCGGGCGACCACGGCGGCGTGCGAGGTCATGCCTCCGCGCGCGGTCAGGATCGCCTTGGCGGCCACCATGCCGTGGAAGTCCTCGGGCGAGGTCTCCCGCCGGACCAGGATCACCGGTTGCCCGGCGCGGCCCAGCTTCTCGGCCCGGTCGGCGTCGAACACCACGGTGCCGCAGGCGGCGCCCGGTGAGGCGGGGAGGCCGGTGGTGAGCAGGTCGAGCCGGCTGTGGGCGTCGATGGTCGGGTGAAGCAGCTGGTCGAGGTCGCCGGGCGGGATGCGGGCGACGGCCTCCTCTTCCGAGATCAGTCCCTCATCCACCATCTCGCAGGCGATCCGCACCGCCGCCTGGCCCGAGCGCTGGCCGCGGCGGGTCTGGAGCATGTAGAGCACCCCGCGCTCCACCGTGAACTCCATGTCCTGCACGTCGCGGAAGTGGCGCTCCAAGGTCCGGGCCACCCGCTCTAGCTCCTGGTGGGTGTGGGGCAACCGCTCCTTGAGGGCCGCGATCTGCAGCGGGGTGCGGCTGCCGCTCACCACGTCTTCGCCCTGGGCGTTCAGCAGGAACTCGCCGTAGAGCCCCCGCTCGCCGGTCGAGGGGTCCCGGCTGAAGGTGACGCCCGTGCCCGAGTCCTCGCCCAGGTTGCCGAACACCATCGCCACGATGTTGACCGCGGTGCCCATCGCATCCGGAATGTCGTGCAGCTTCCGGTAGTCGATCGCCCGGCGGGTGTTCCAGCTCTCGAACACCGCCGCGATCGCGCCCCAGAGCTGGCGGAGCGGGTCGTCGGGGAACTCCCGGCCGGTCTCCTGACGGATGTGCTCCTTGAACCGGCGCACCAGCGCCTGCATCGCCTCGGCCGGGAGATCGATGTCCCGCTCGGCCTTGGCCTCGTGCCGGGCCTCCTCCAGCAGGTGCTCGAACGGCCTCTTGGGCAGGTCGAACACCACGGTGCCGTACATCTGCACGAATCGCCGGTAGGAATCCCAGGCGAACCCGGCGTTCTGGCTTTGCCGGGTGAGCCCTTCGACGGTGACGTCGTTGAGGCCGAGGTTGAGGATCGTCTCCATCATCCCCGGCATCGACACCGCGGCCCCCGAGCGCACCGACACCAGCAGCGGATTCTCTCCGTCGCCGAAGTGCCTGCCGGTCGCGGTCTCCAGGCGCTGGAGCGCGTTCTCCACCTCCACCCGCAGCCGCTTGGGGAACTGGCGGCTCTCGAGGTAGTGGAGGCAGAGACTGCTGGCGATGGTGAAACCGGGAGGAACGGGGATGCCGATGGTGGTCATCTCGGCGAGGCCGGCGCCCTTGCCGCCGAGGATCTCCTTCATGGCGGCGGTGCCGTCGGCCCGGCCCTGGCCGAAGAAGTAGACCAGCGGCTGGGTGTAAGGGCCGCTCATGCCGGCGTAGCGATCAGGGGAGAGGCGTGTCGGAGCTGCACCAGGTCCTCGGGGATGGGCGTGGGGTAGTGGCCGGAGAAGCAGGCGTGGCAGAAGCCGGTATGGCTGCCCGCGGCGCGGAGCATCCCGTCGAGCGAGAGGTACCCGAGCGAATCCACGCCGAGGAACCGGCCGATCTCCTCGATCGAGTGGGTCGACGCGATGAGCTCCTCGCGGGTCGGCGTGTCGATCCCATAATGGCACGGTCCGGTGATCGGCGGCGAGGCCAGCCGGAGATGGACCTCGCGCGCGCCGGCGGCGCGGATCATCTGGACCAGGCTCTGACTGGTGTTGCCCCGGACCAGGCTGTCGTCCACCACCACTACCGACTTCCCGTGAATGACGTCGCGCACCGGGTTGAACTTGATCTTGACCTTGGCGACCCGGAGGTTCTGCGTCGGATTGATGAACGTCCTACCCACATAGTGGTTCCGGATCAGGCCGTACTCCAGCTTGATGCCGGAGACCTCGCTGAAGCCCAGGGCCATCGCGTTGGAGCTGTCGGGGACGCTGAAGACCACTTCGCCGCCCTGCGCGGGCTGCTCGCGGGCCAGCTGGCGCCCCAGCTCCCGGCGGACCCGGTCCACCGATTCGCCGAAGACCGTGCTGTCCGGCCGCGCGAAGTACACCAGCTCGAAGACGCAGCGGCTCACCGGGCGGTTGGCCAGGCGGGGTAGCTCGGTCACCCGGCCGTCCTCGATCCGGACGAACTCGCCCGGCTGGAGCTCGCAGGCCATCGCGGCGCCCACCAGATCGAGCGCGCAGGTCTCCGACGCCACCACCATCCCCTTCCCCAGGCGGCCAAGCACCAGCGGGCGGAAGCCGCGGCTGTCCACCACGGCATAGAGGGTGCGCCCGGCGCTCACCACCAGGCTGTAGGCGCCCTCCACCTGCTCCAGGGCGTCCCGGATCTGCTCCTCGACCGTTTCGGCCTCGGACCGGGCGATCAGGTGCACCAGCACCTCGGTATCGGACGACGTGGTGAAGATGGCGCCCTTCTCCACCAGTTCCCGCTTGATCTCCGCCGCGTTCGTGAGATTGCCGTTGTGGGCGATGGCGAGGGTGCCGCAGCGGGTGTTGACGCTGCACGGCTGGGCGTTGGCGAGCACCGTGCTGCCGGTCGTGGAATATCGAGTGTGGCCCACCGCGACGTCGCCGGGCAGCCGGCTCAGGATCGCCTCGTCGAAATTCTCGGAGACCAGCCCCATGCCGCGATGTGCCCGGGCCGTCCCGTCCCGATCCACCGCGACGATGCCGGCGCTCTCCTGGCCCCGGTGCTGCAGGGCGTAGAGACCGAGATAGGTGAGACGGGCCGCCTCGGGAATGCCGGACACGCCGATGATGCCGCACATGCTGCTATGCCCCCGCCGAGCGATCCGCGTCGGGCTGCCGCATCCGACGGGGAATCGCCTCGAAATAGGTCTGCCGTAGAGAACCGGTGCCCCAGCTGAACAGGCGGCCCCCGACTCGGAGTTCCAGCGAGCTGCTCGGCGGTCCCACCCGACCCGCCTCGAAGGCGGGCACGCCGTGCTCCCGGCAGAGCGAGAGCAGGGCCCCGGTCTGGTCTGCGGCGCAGGAGACCACGACTCGGCCCATGTCCTCGCCGTAGAGGAGGCCTTCGAGCGGGATGGCCGGGGCGTACCCGTCGAGGACGACGGTCGCGCCGAACCCGCCGGCGGCGTACGGACCGCCGATCGCCGCTTCCGCCAGCGCGACGAGCAGCCCGCCCTCGGCACAATCGTGGGCCGACCGCAGCAGCCGCCCATCGGCGG
>DATCWW010000003.1:0-6635 GCA_036566145.1 Gemmatimonadales bacterium | reverse complement strand
CGGGCTCGACCCTCGCGCGCTCGCCGCCGTCATCGGCGCCGCTCGGCGGGGCGCTGCGCTCCTGCATGCCCACGACGCCCACGCGGTGACGCTGGCGGGCATCGCCTCGCTGCTGACGCGGGTGCCCCTGGTCGCTACCCGGCGGGTCGATTTTCCCCTTCGGCGCCGCGGCCTCTGGGCCCGAGCCGCCCGCATCATCGCCATCTCCGAAGCAGTCGCGACCGTGCTCACCAACGACGGGATTCCGGCCGACCGTCTGGTCGTGGTGCACTCCGGCATCGATCTCGACCTGGTCCGGACCGCCGCGCCCTTCGGCCTGCGCCCGCGGCTCGGGCTGGGAGAAGAGAGCCTGATCGCGGTGACGGTCGGCGCCCTGGTCCCGCACAAGGACCACGCCACGCTGGTCCACGCGGCCCGGCGCCTGACCGAGCGCTTCCCCACCCTGCACTGGGTCATCGCGGGGGACGGGGAGCTGCTCGGCGTCCTGGAGTGGCTCCGGGACCAGCTCGGCTTGGGCGACCGCGTCCACTTTCTGGGACGGATCCCCGAGCCCGAAGGCCTCATCGCCGAGGCCGACGTGTTCGTCATGAGCTCACGGGAAGAGGGGTTGGGCACCTCCGTCCTGGACGCCATGGCTCGTGGCATCCCGGTTGCTTCCACCACGGCCGGGGGCCTCGGGGAGATGCTGGGCGGAGGCGCCGGGCTGCTGGTCCCGACGGCCAATCCCGAGGCTCTGGCCGAGGCCGTCGCCCGCATTCTGGGCGACTCTGCTCTCCGCAGCGCGCTCGTGGCCCGAGCCGCGGATGCGGTCCGCCACTTCACCGCGGAGCGCATGGCAGGGGAAGTCCTGACGGTGTATCGTTCCTGCGCCCCACAACTTTGACGGCTGATGATTTACGTCTGTGTACCGAGCTACAACGAAGCACCCACCGTGGGCCTCTTGCTGTGGAAGATCCGGCAGGTGTTCGCGAGCTTCCCGCGCGAGTATCAGCTACTTGTCCTGGACGACGGATCGACCGACGCCACGGCGGAGGTGCTCGAACGCTATACCCGGGTGCTGCCGCTCACCGTCCTGCGCCACGACGAGCGTCGCGGCTACGCGGCCTCGGTGGATCGGCTGTTCCGCCAGGCCGTCGAGCTCACCGATCGGCCCAAGCGGGACGCGGCCATCCTGATGCACGCCGACTTCGCCCACTCGCCGCAGGCCATTCCCGACCTGGTGCGACGCATCGAGAGCGGCGCCGACCTGGTCGTGGGCGAGGCGCGGCTCGAGGGCGAGCCCTCGCGGGCCCACCGGTTGGTACGGCGCTACGGCCCGCTGCTGCTCCGCGGAGTGGTTTCCGTCGCGGGCGTGCGGGACATCCTCTCCGGCTACTCCATCCTGCGGCTGGTCGTGCTGCGCAACGCACTCCGCAGCCACAGCGCCGGACTGTTCGTGAGTGAGGGATGGGCGGCGAATGCCGAGCTGTACTGGCGCACCGGCCGCTACGCCCGTCGGGTGGAAACCGTGCCGACCGTCGAGCGGCACGATCTGCACCAGCGGCCCAGCCGGGTGCGCGCGGGTCAGCAGGCGCTGGAGCTCTGGCGCGCCCGCGCCCGGCTCCGCGCCGCGCCGATTCCGCCGCCGACCGAGGTCCCCATTTCCGAGGGCCAGCGCCCGGCCGAGGTGGTGTCCTCGTGATCCGGCCCGTCGCGCTGCTGCTCACGCTCCTGCAGGGCGCCCCCGCGCCCCGGGCGCCGGATTACCCCTTCGCGGTCGGCGAGACGCTCACCTACAGCGCCAAGCTGGGAATGTTGACCCTCGGCCAGGGCATGCTCCAGGTCGCCGCCATCGATTCGGTCCGGGGACGCGAGGCTTTCCGCTTCCGCTTCCGGCTCACCGGGAAGACCGTGTTCTACTCCATGGACGACGTGCTGGAGTCATGGGTGTCCACCGGGTCGTTCGAGTCCCACCGATTCGTGCAGGACTTCAACGAGAACGACAAGCCGAAGCACCGGACTTACGAGATCTTTCCCGACTCCGGCTTCTTCCGGGAGGTCGGCCGGGACACCACGTACGCCACGCCCGACGACCCGCTGGACGACGCGGCCTTCTTCTACTTCGTCCGGATCACGCCGCTCGAGGTGGGCAAGACGTACACCTTCGACCGCTATTTCCGGAAGGAGAAGAACCCGGTCACCATCCAGGTGCTGAAGCGGGAAAAGATGGAGCTGCCCGACGGGACCGAGGTGCCCTGCCTGGTCCTCCACCCGGTGATCGACACCAAGGGGATGTTCTCCAAGCGGTCCGACACCCGGCTCTGGCTCACCGACGACGTCCGGCGGCTCCCGGTACAGATCCGGAGCAAGTTCAACTTCGGCACCGTCACGCTGCGGCTGAAGGAGATGGTCGTGCCGGCCCCGGGCCCCGGGGCGAGCCCCACGCCCTGAGCATGACCTACCGCGAGGCGGATCTCGGGCGCGTTCGCACCGTGCCGGTCGGCTCGCGGCGCAACAAGGTCGATCCCTCGCTCCTCGCCTCGCCGCCCGGCGACGACCAGTCGTTCGACGCCTTCCTCGACAGCCTCCCCGACGTGCTCGCCGCCCGGGACCTTCGCGCCGTCATCGCCGGCGTCGTCTCGGCGGCCCGGGCTCGGCGGGGCGTGGTCCTGCTGGTCGGGGGCCACGTGATCAAGGTCGGGCTCGGACCGCTGCTGGCGGACTGGCTTCGGCGCGGCATCGTCGCCCACCTGGCGCTCAACGGGGCGGCCGCGATCCACGATTTCGAGCTGGCGGCGTTCGGCGGGACCAGCGAGGACGTGGAAAGCGGTCTGGCCGACGGCACCTTCGGCATGGCGGAGGAGACCGGCGCGGAGATGAATGCGGCCGTCAGCGCGGCCGCGCGGGCGGACCAGGGGATGGGGGAAGGGCTGGCGCGGGCGCTGGCCGCCAGGTCCGCCCTGCCCGGCGCCGAGGCGTCGGTGCTCCTGGCCGCGCTCCGACACGACGTGCCGGTGACCGTCCACGCGGCGCTGGGAGCAGAGATCACCCATCAGCACCCGACCGCCGACGGCGCCGCGCTCGGCAGTACCGGCCTGCGCGACTTCCGCCGGCTGGCGGGGTCACTGCCCGCTCTGCATCAGGGCGGCGCGGTGCTCAATATCGGGAGCGCGGTGGTCCTCCCGGAGGTCTTCCTCAAGGCGCTGACCGTGGCCCGGAACCTGGCCGACGGCCAACCGACCCACTTCCTGGCGGCCGACTTCGACATGCAGCGCCACTACCGGCCGAGGATGAACGTGGTGCAGCGCCCCACCCGCGCCGGCGGCCAGGGCTACCTCCTGACCGGGCACCACGAGCTGATGCTCCCCCTCTTGTTCTGGGGAGTGGCGCTGGAGCTGGAGCGCTAACGGCCCGGCGCGGCTAGGCTCGTCCCCGAATCGTTTCCCGCACCCGCGCCGCCGTATCCGGCGCGAAGACCTTCAGCAGCAGATAAATCAGGAACCCGATGAAGGCGAACCACAGCACGGTGCCCAGCAGACCGAGCACCAGCCCGAACAGCCCGAACAGAACCTTGAGCAGGAACAAGGCGATGATCGCGAAGAGGGCGAAGCCGAGCAGGTTCCTGAGCATGGTAACTTCCTCCTGACGACGGGACAGGCGCAGTACGCCCGGACGTTTCAAAAAGTTTCGTAGGAATATAAGTGACTCGATCGTTTGATGTTATCGTCGTGGGCGGAGGCCCCGTCGGCGCGGCGAGCGCGCGCGAGCTGGCGCTCGCGAACCGGCGTGTGCTGCTGCTCGAGGCAGGCGGCGAGATGGGTCAGGCATGGAAGGCCGCCGCCGGCATGCTCGCGCCGCAGATCGAGGCGGGTCCGGAGGACCCGCTGCTCGAGCTGGGCCTCGAGGCGCGCGAGCTGTACCCCACGCTCGCCGGCGAGCTGCTGGAGACGACCGGCATCGACATCGGACTCTGGCAGGAGGGCATCGCCGCCGTCGCCGCCACCGAGGCGGAGGCGGCCGAGCTCCGGGCCCGCTGCGCCTGGCAGCGGCAGCAGGGACACCTGGGCGATTGGCTGGATGCCGAAGAAGTCCGGAGCCGCTGGCCCTGGCTTGGCCCGACGTTCGGAGCGTTCTTCGCGCCCTACGAGGGCGCCCTCGAGCCGGCTCGCCTGGTCGAAGCGCTCTGTCGTGACGCCGAGCGGCTCGGCGCGACGCTCGAGCAGGACACCGTCACGGGGCTGGAGACGCGGGGCGATCGGGTCACAGGCGTGGTCGCCCGGCGGGGCCGCTACTCCGCGGAGTCGGTGGTGCTCGCGGCGGGCGCCTGGTCGCCCGCGCTCGACGGACTTCCTCGTCCGCTCGCCATCGCCCCGGTTCGGGGGCAGATGGCCGCGTTGCCCTGGCCCGCGGACGCGCGCCGCGCCATCATCTACGGTCACGGCTGCTACGTCGTCGCGCGAGGCGAGGAGGCGATCGTCGGCTCGACGATGGAGTTCGCCGGCTATCGCGCCGAGGTGACGAGCGCGGGGCTCGCCCGGGTGTTCAATGCCGTCACTGCGCTCTGGCCCGGCGTCGATCGGGCAGAAGTGCGCCGGACCTGGGCCGGCCTGCGCCCGGTAACGGCCGACGGCCTGCCGATCATCGGCCCCGAGCCCCGCCTCACGGGACTCTGGTATGCCAGCGGCCACGGCAGGAACGGGATCCTGCTCGCCGGACTCACCGGCCGACTGGTGCGGCAGCTGATCGCGGGGGAGCCGCTGGCGCAGGATCTCAGCCGCTGCGGCCCCGAGCGGTTCTGGAGGTGGTAGACCCATCAAAGCGACGAGTCGCCAGACGTCAGCCTCCAGAGGAGCAGTAGAGCAGTAGGAACCCACACCCTCTGAAGACTGACGGCTGGCGATGTCTCGTTCGCGTGCGGGCGGGCATTGCAAGCGCGGTGCCATCCGTGCCCTTCCGCCAACCCCTGTATTTCCATTCGCTTGCGGGCAACACTCCGGCCGCTCACGCGCGCCGGACGGCCCCAGGGCCGTTCGGGCGTCCACCGGCGAGGACACCGCCCGCCCGATCCGCCTGAGTACGAGCCGCCGACCCCACCGGATGCATCCTCGCCGGCAGAGATCCGAATCGCGGTTGCCGAGCGTAGCCGAGGTCACACACCCTCACGGAGGCTCGGCCATGCAGCAACGATCTCGTTCCACCCGTTGGAAGATTCTGGCTGGACTGGCGACCGCGGCGATCCTGGGCGGCACCAGACTCGCGATCGGCTCGGACCACCAGGACACTCCCGACGTCGAGGCCAATCCCAAGCAGGACATGACCGACGTGTACGCGTTCCCCAGCCCGACCGCGGGACGGATCGTGCTGGTGATGAACTCCCGCGCCTTCCTCACCCCTGCCGGCGCGGCGTCCGACCCGTCGTTCGACCCGGACCAGCTCTACCAGTTCAAGATCGACAACGATGGCGACGCCAAGGAGGACCGGGTCATCCAGGTCACCTTCTCCGGCAGCGGCGCCAGCCAGCAGGTGCAGATGCGGGGCCCGGTCGCGCCACCGGTCCGTGGACCCACGGCGAACGAGGTCGCCGAGGTCACGCCGGCGGTGAGCGGCCGGATCAACTCCAGTCTCGGCAGCGCGTCCGGGATCCAGGTGTTCGCCGGTCCGCGCGACGATCCGTTCTTCATCGATCTCGAGGCGGCGTTCTGCATCCTGCCCGACCGCAAGCCCGAGGGCGGCGCGTTGTCGCAGCCCTGCGCGCTGACCCCGAATCCCTCGGCACCGTTCTACTTCCGCAATCCCGGCACGGACTACGTCGACGGCTTCAACGTCCTCTCGATCGTGGTCGAGCTGCCCAGCTCGATGATCGAGAACGGCGCGCCCGGCAAGCTGGGCATCTGGGGCACGATCAGCCGCTGACCCTGAACCCACGACCTGACTGGAGACTCTCATGCGCATCATCTCGACCCGCTCCATCCGGCACCGCGCGCTCGGCCTCCTGGCGCTGCTGGCCGGTCTCGGCACGGCGGCGTGCAGCGACGACAGCAGCGGCCCGTCGACGCCCAGGACGTACAACCAGATCCAGCGGCTGGGGAATCCGCTCATCAGCGAAGTGCTGTTGAGCAAGGCGAGCCACCCGAAGCACGGCACGACCGGGCCCGACACCGATCCCACCACCATCGGCCCGGAGATCCTCTCCTTCATCACCGGCGACGGCAGTGTAGCCGGGCGCTCGGAGAGCTATGCCACTACCCTCGGCAGCGTGCTCCTGCCCGACGTGCTGGTCGTGCAGACGGACAAGGACCCGGCGACGGCAGGTTGGCTGAGCTGGCTCCCGCTCGCCCCGTTCAGCAACGGCTGGGGTGGACGGAAGTTGCCGGACGACGTGACCGACCTCGCCCTGCTGGCGTTGTTCGGTGATCCGTTCGGCGCCGACCCTGCCGGCGCGGCGGGGAAGGAGGGGCTGACGACCGACCACGTCGCGTTCGACTCGCAGGTCCTGTCCACCTTCCCGTACGTCGGGAACCCGAACTGACGCTCGATTCCGGGCGGGCCCGCTCTCGCGCCCGCCCGGACTGGAGGGGAGATGTCATCGATACGCCGCATGGTGGGCGGACTGCTCGTGGTCGCCGCGGCGCTCGCCGCGGCGGCCGCGGTCGCCC
>DATCWW010000025.1:0-6794 GCA_036566145.1 Gemmatimonadales bacterium | reverse complement strand
AGGCGCTGGAGGAGGCGGAGCTGGCGGAGCGCATGCGCCGGGAGGAGCTCGCCAGCGCGTCCTTCGGCCGTCGCGTGGCCGCCTCGGAGCTCCGCATGACGGAAGCCGCCCTCGCCCGGCTGGCCGGCGACTCGCGCGAGGAGTTTCTCGTGCGGGCGCCCGCGAGCGGAGAGGTGCTGCGCGTGCTGCAGGAGAGCGAAGGGGTGGTCCAGCCCGGCGCGCCCCTGCTCGAAGTCGGGGAGCGCGACCTGCTGGAGGTGGTCGTGGACGTGCTCACCACCGACGCCGTCGGCATCCGGCCGGGTGCGCCGGTCCGGATCGAGCGCTGGGGCGGCGACTCGACGCTGGCCGGCCACGTGACCCGGGTGGAGCCCTCCGCGTTCACCCGGATCTCCGCCCTCGGAGTGGAGGAGCAGCGGGTCAACGTCGTGATCGGCCTGGATCGGTCCGCCGCCGGCGCCGTGCTGGGTGACGGCTACCGGGTCGAGGCCAGCATCGTGGTCTGGGAAGGGCAGCACCGGCTGCTGGTCCCCGGAGGCGCCGTGTTCCGGCAGGGCAATGGGTGGGCCACCTACGTGGACGACAGGGGACGAGCCCGGCTTCGCGTGATCCGGCCGGGCCGGCGCAATGGGAGCGAGGTCGAGGTGCTCGACGGGCTGAGACCGGGCGAGCGGGTCGTGTTGTATCCCACCGACAATGTCGCCGACGGCGTCCGCGTCGCTCGGCGCTGACGCCTGCGGGGGAACCTTCGGGCCGGCTTCACCGAATTCTCATGGAATCGGCGGTATCGTAGGGACAGCCTCCGCATGGAGCGTCCCATGACGACCGCCGCGCTTCGCCGGATCACCGCAGATGCCGCCCCCGCCAATCCGGGCAGCCGAGGTGTTGCCACTGTGGGAAGGCACCTCGCTTCGATCCACGCCCGCTGGCTTGCTGAAGTCTCGCGCAACCTGCTCCCGGCCTGCAGCCCTCGCGCCGGCTTCTGGCCGCGCTGGACCGCGGTGCGCTATCTGGCCGACCGATTCGATCGCGACTACGGCCTGGAGGGTGAGCTCCTGGATGGCCTGCTCGACGAAGTCGAGCCCCGAGCGGCGGAGCGGCTGACCGACGGCCGGCGGGCGCTCGAGATCCTCCGGCAGGACTTGGACTGGATCGGGCGCCGACGGGGCACCGGCATCGCCACCGCGGCGGTCGCCGGCGCGTTCCTGCAGACCTTGCGGCGCTGGTGCGCCGACCTGGAGCGGGCTCTCTGGTCGCTGCAGGTCGAAGAAGTCCGGCCCCAGACCGCGGAGCTGTTGGCACGGCTCGAGCTCATCGCCGAGGTGCGCGGCCGGCCGGAGTCTCAGGCGACCACGCCGGGCGCGGGCACCGCCCGGGGGCCGGACAGGGCGTAGCGGATCGCGCCCACGAGGCCCACGTTGGCCTGCAGCACCACCCGCAGCGGAATTCGCTCGAGCAGACCGCTCAATCGTCCCTTGTCGCGGAATCGCGCCCGGATTTCCGGACGCTCGAGGAAGCCGACCAGCCGCCGGGGCAGCCCACCGGCCAGGTAGACGCCGCCGAGCGCCAGGGTCCTGAGCGCCACGTTTCCCGCTTCGGCCGCCAGAATCTCGCACAGCATATTCACCGCCGCCGCCGCCAGCGGACAGGGAGGCGAGGCCAGCGCGGCCTCGATGATCACGGGGGTGGGATCCTCGGCCTGGGCGATCTGCCGGGCCAGCGCGGCGCTCTCCGGCAGCCTCCCCTGCTCCCGCACGAAGGCGTACAGCGACGGCAGTGCGCGACCGGAACAGACCCGCTCGGTGCTCACATGGCCGAAGCGGGGCCGTAGCCAGCCGAGCAGCTGCTCCTGCGTCGCGTCCATGGGCGCGAAATCCGCGTGGCCGCCCTCCGTCGGGTGCACCACATACTGTTGGCGGTCCCAGGTCAGAAACGCTTCCCCGAGGCCGGTGCCCGGCGCGATGATCGCGATGGGCTCCCCAACAACCGGCCGCCCGGCCTGGAGGGTTCGCACCGCGTCTTCCCCCAGGACAGGAATCGCATGGCCCAGCGCGACCATGTCGTTGACCAGGTGCACCGATTCGAGTCCCAGTTCGGCGGCGAGCCCCACCTCGTCCAGCGCCCAGCCCAGATTCGTCAGCTTGGCCCCGCCATCCACCACGGCGCCGGCGACCGCGAAGACCGCCCCACGGACCGGGCACATGGCTGCATGCAGCAGCTTCAACACGGGCTCGGCCAGTCCCGAGCAGCTGCGGCTGGGTACGGAAAGCTCCCGGAGTCTGGCCCCGGTCGTACGGTCCACCAGGGCCAGCCGCGTGTTGGTGGCCCCGACGTCGCCGACCAGGAGGGCCGGTGTCCCGCTCATCATCGGAGCGCCATCGCGGCGGGAGCAGGGGCAGGAGCGGGTCGGGTCGCAAGCCGCTGGGCCACGCGGGGCAGGGAGTCGGGGTTGAGCGAGATGGAATCGATGCCCAGACTGGCGAGGAACTCCGCGAACTCGGGATAGTCGCTCGGCGCCTGGCCGCAGATGCCGATCGTGCCGTGCCGCTCGTGTACCGCCTCGACCGCCATCGCGATCAGCCGCTTCACCCCCGGGTCCCGCTCGTCGAACAGGTGCGCGAGCAGCTCCGAGTCCCGGTCCACCCCCAGAGCGAGCTGGGTGAGGTCGTTGGAGCCGATGGAGAAGCCGTCGAACAGCTCGGCGAACTCGCGGGCGAGGACGACGTTGTTGGGGATCTCGCACATCACGTAGACCTGGAGCTCCCGCTCGCCCCGCCGGAGGCCGTTCCGGCCGAGCTCCTCCAGGACGCGCCGGGCCTCGCCGAGGGTGCGGCAGAAGGGAATCATCACCTTGACGTTGGTGAGTCCCATCTCGTCCCGCACCCGCCGGAGCGCCGCGCACTCCAGGGCGAACCCCTCGCGGTAGCGCTCGTCGTAGTAGCGCGAGGCGCCGCGGAACCCGATCATCGGGTTCTCCTCGCGGGGCTCGAACGCCGCCCCGCCGAGCAGCCCGGCGTACTCGTTGGTCTTGAAGTCGGAGAACCGCACGATGACCGGCCGAGGGTGGAACGCCGCGGCGATCTGGGCGATGCCGCCGGCGAGTCGTTCGACGAAGAACTCCGTGGGGGTCCCCGCGCCGACCCGATCGCGGATCGCGGCCCGCGTGGCCGGATCGCTGACCCGCTCGGGGTGGACCAGGGCCATCGGATGCACTCCGATCCAGCTCGAGATGACGAACTCGATCCGCACCAGTCCCACCCCGGCGCTCGGCAGCTGGGCCAGCTGAAAGGCCCGGTCGGGATTCGCCAGGTTGAGCATGAGCGGCACCCGGGGGACGGGCAGGGTGGCAGGATCGATGACCTGCCGGTCGAAGGCGATAGTCCCCTCATAGACCCGCCCATCGTCGCCTTCTGCGCAGGAGACGGTGACGACCTGGCCGTCGGCAAGCATGCTGGTGGCCGCCGTGGTACCCACGACACAGGGGATCCCCAGCTCGCGGGAAACGATGGCCGCATGGCAGGTGCGGCCCCCCTCGTCGGTCACGACCGCGGCGGCCTCTTTGAGCACCGGCTCCCAGTCGGGGTCGGTCATCGGCGCCACCAGTATCTCACCGGGGCGGAACGCGCCCAGCTCCGCGGCCGAACGCACCACCCGGACCGGCCCGCTCCCGACCCGGGTGCCCACGCTGCGGCCGGTGAGCAGGACCCTGCCCTCGCCGCGCCGACGCCAGAGCTCGAGGGACGGGGCGACCACCTGGGAGTGCACGGTCTCGGGCCGGGCCTGGAGAATGAAGAGCTCGCCCGTTCGGCCGTCCCGTGCCCATTCGATGTCCATGGGCGTCGGCCGCCCGGCCTGGGCGGAGTAGTGGTCTTCGATGGCCAGCGCCCACGTTGCCAGGGTGAGGATCTCGCCATCCTCCAGGATGGCGCGCCGCCGGTCGGCCACGGGCACCCGGACCTCGCGCACGGGCCTGGTCCCTCCTTCGGCGTAGATCAGCTTGACCGACTTGGTGGCGATCTCCCGCCGCAGGATGGGACGGAACCCGGCGCGCAGCGTGGGCTTGTGGACCCAGAACTCGTCGGGCTTCACCCGCCCTTGCACGACCGTCTCGCCCAGCCCCCACGACCCGGTGATGAGGACCACGTCGCGGAATCCGCTCTCGGTGTCCAGGGTGAAGATCACCCCCGCCGACCCAAGGTCGCTCCGCACCATCTTCTGCACCCCGACCGAAATCGCCACGTCCGCGTGCCGAAACCCGTGCTCCGCGCGATAGACGATGGCGCGGTCGGTGAAGAGCGAGGCCAGGCATGACCGCACGGCCGCATCCAGCGCGGCGCGCCCCCGGATGTTGAGATAGCTCTCCTGCTGCCCCGCGAACGAGGCGCTCGGGAGATCCTCGGCGGTGGCGCTGGAGCGGACGGCGACGTCGGTCGCCTCCTCGCCAGAGGCGCGGGAGAGGCTGTCGTACGCCGCGTCGAGCTCGGCCGCGACCTCGCGGGGCAGAGGGGCGCCGGCGACGCGCTCGCGGATCGAGCGGGCGACCGTGGCCAGCCGCGCCACGTCATGGAGATCGAGCTGCTCGAGCTCCTGGTAGATCGTCTCGGCCAGGCCGGCTTCCGCCAGATGCAGCCGGAAGGCCGCGGCGGTGAGGGCAAAGCCATCCGGGACCCGGATGCCGGCGGGAGCGAGATGGGCCAGCAGCTCTCCCAGGGAGGCGTTCTTCCCGCCGACCTCGCTCAACCGGTCGAGGGTCAGCTCCCGGAACGGAAGCACGTATCGGGTCATCGCTGCTCCCCGTCTCCGGCCAACGCCCCGGTGGCGAGCGCGCGGACCACGTCGGTGGGGCCGTCCACCACGGGGAGCGCGGAGACGTGCCCGTCGGCCAGGGTGACGACAGCGTCCGCGACGGTGTGCTCGGCGACCTTCACGAGAGCCTCGAGGTGAGTGGCCCTGGAACATCCGCCCGCGCGGCTGAACCCCGTGTGAACGGGAGGTGAAACCGGCTTCCCCGGGCCTTCACCCTTTCTTCACAGCGCGCGGAGGAAGTTTAGGATCGCCACCGTTCGCATCCCGGATCCCTGGAGCGCGCCATGCCGCACAAGCGCCTGCTACTCGACACCGCCGCGCGGGAGCGCATCCTGCGGGGCGCCACCGCCCTGGCCGATGCGGTCCGAGTCACCCTCGGCCCCCGGTCCAAGTGCATCGTGCTGGAGCGCCGGTGGGGGAAGCCGCTCATCTGCAACGACGGGGTGACCATCGCCAAGGAAGTCGACCTGGAGGATCCGGAGGAGAACCTCGGCGCCCAGGTGCTGCGCGAGGCCGCCGAGCGGACGAGCGAAGCCGTGGGCGACGGCACGACCACTGCCACGCTGCTCGCCCACGCGATGTTCGCGGACGGGGTGCGGAACGTGGCCGCCGGCGCCAGCGCCATCGACCTCAAGCGCGGCATGGAGCGCGGCCTCAAGGCGGCGGTGGAAGCGATCCGGGGCATCTCCCGCCCGGTCACGACCGACCGTGAGCGGGTCCAGGTCGCCACGATCTCCGCTCACAACGAGCCCGCCATCGGTGCGCTGGTCGCGGAGGCGATCGGGAAGGTGGGCGCCGAGGGAGCGATCACCGTCGAGGAGGCGAAGGGTTTCGATACCTCGCTCGAGCTGGTGGAGGGCCTGCAGTTCGACCGGGGATTCCTGTCTCCCTACTTCGTAACCGACCCCGAGACCATGCAGGTGACGCTGGACAATCCGCTGATCCTGCTGCACGAGAAGCGGATCGCGGGGATGAAGGATCTCCTCCCGCTCCTGGAGCAGGTCGCCAAGGCGGGCCGCCCGCTCCTCATCGTCGCCGAGGACGTCGAAGGCGAGGCGCTGGCGACGCTGGTGGTGAACAAGGTGCGCGGGATGCTGTCCAGCGTGGCGGTCAAGGCGCCGGGCTTTGGGGACCGCCGGAAGGCGATGCTGGAGGACATGGCGATCCTGACCGGCGGCCGGGTCATCGCGGAGGAGCTGGGCATCAAGCTCGAGAGCCTCGGCCTGGACGATCTCGGCCATGCCCGACGGGTCGTGGTGACCCGCGAGGACACCACCATCGTGGGCGGCGCCGGCCCCAAGGCGATGGTGGACGCCCGCTGCCGCGAGCTTCGCCGGCAGGTGGACGAGTCCACCTCCGACTACGACCGGGAGAAGCTGCAGGAGCGCCTCGCCAAGCTCACCGGTGGCGTCGCCGTGATCCGGGTGGGCGCCGCCTCGGAAGCGGAGCTCAAGAACCGGAAGGAGGCCTTCGACGACGCGATCAGCGCGACCAAGGCGGCGATGGCGGAGGGGATCGTACCCGGCGCCGGGCTGGCCCTGCTGCGCGCGGTGGACGCCGTGACCGCCGAGGCGGCCAGGGCCGAAGGTGACGAGCGGACCGGGGTCCAGATTCTGCATCGCGCGCTCGAGGCGCCGACCCGGCAGATCGCGGCGAACTCCGGGGCCGACGGCGGCGTGGTCGTGGACCGTATGCGAAGCGGGACAGGAGCGTACGGGTACGATGCCGCCACGGGAGCCTACGTGGACCTGGTCGAGGCCGGCATCATCGATCCGACCAAGGTGGTCCGGCTGGCGCTGGAGAACGCCGTCTCGGTGGCCGGCGTACTGCTGCTGGCGGAGGGCACCCTGACCGAGATCCCCGAGCCCAAGGCCGAGCACCCGGCCACGGGGGACGGGGAGTACTAGCCGTGGGCGGCCCCGTCGCGCTCGTCCTCGGTATCCTGCTCGCCGCGGGACCGGCGGCCGCGGGGGCGCAGGACACTGTGG
>DATCWW010000012.1:0-5949 GCA_036566145.1 Gemmatimonadales bacterium | reverse complement strand
GCGTCGGGCGAGCCGCTCCGAAGCAGCGCCTTCACGCTCACCACCACCGGGGCCGGCCGCCGGGTCACCCGCCTGGTGGCGGACGGCGGCGGCGCGGGGCACGGCGTCGGGTTCTGCCAGTGGGGGGCGGTGGGCCGCTCGCGCGCGGGCCAGGACTACCGCCAGATCGTCGCGGCGTACTACCCCGGCGCCCAGCTGGAGCGCCTGTACTGAGGGAGGTCGCATGACCGTGAGTCGGACGGCATCCGAGCGCCTGCGGGTCGGCATCGTCGGGGGCGGGGCCATCACCCAGGTCGCCCACCTCCCGGTCCTCCGGAAGCTCAAGTCGATCGAGATCGCCGCCATCTGCGACATCGACCTGCCCAAGGCCCGGGCGCTGGCCGACCGGTTCGCCGTCAAGGATGCCTTCGACGACATCGAAGACCTGCTCCGCTACGAGGCGCTCGACGCCGTGGTCATCTGCTCCCCCAACCACCTGCACGAATCGCACATCCTGGCCGCCCTCTCGGCCAAGCTGCACGTGCTGGTGGAGAAGCCGCTCACCATGACCGCGGTCAGCGCCCAACGGATCATCAAGGCCGCCGAGAAGCGCGATCGCGTCGTGATGGTGGGGATGAATCACCGCTACCGGCCGGACGTGCAGATCGTGCGCAGCTTCGTCCAGAGCGGCGAGCTCGGGAAGGTGGAAAGCGTGCGGGGCAGCTGGCACGTCTTCCGGCCCGGGCGGAACCAGCTCGGCTGGCGCCAGCGGCGTGATCAGGCCGGCGGCGGCGCCATGCTCGACCTGGGCCTGTCCATTCTCGACCTGGGTTTCTGGCTGGCCGGCAGTCCGGCGCCGGCCCGGGTGAGCGCCTGCCTCGACGAGACCGGCAAGGAGCGCGCGGTGGAGCAGTCCGGCAGCGCGTTCGTGGTCTGCGAAAACGGCGTCTCGATCTTCGCAGACGTGACCTGGCATCACCTCGGCGAAGGCGAGCGCTTCGGCGTCGGCGTGCGCGGCAGCCGGGGTACCGGGGCCATCAACCCGCTCACCGTCTGGAAGGAGCTGCACGGCGTGCCGATGGACGTCTCGCCGAGCGGCTCGGGCAGCCGGGAGAACGCCTTCACCGCCTCCTACCGGGCCGAATGGGCCCACTTCGAGGCCGCGATCGCCGGCGAGGCGAAGGTCCCCAGCCTCGAGGAGCATCTCACGCTGCACCGCGTGGTGGACGCGATCTACCGCTCCGCCCAGGACGGCCGCGACGTGGTACTGTGAGGCGCGCGGCGGCGGCGCTGCTCCTGCTCGCGCTCACGGCCGCGCCGGCGGCGGCGCAAGGCCGTAACCCGCCGACTGGCCCGCCGGGGTCCGAGCTCACCGTCTATCTGATGACGATGGGACCGGGCAGCCTGGTCTGGGAGCGGTTCGGCCACAACGCGATCTGGATCCACGATCCCGCCGCCCCGCCCGATCAGGCGTACAACTACGGGCTCTTCGATTTCCACCAGCAGAATTTCCTGCTCCGGTTCATCAAGGGGCAGATGTGGTACTGGATGGACGGCTTTCCGGCCGAGTCGTACGTCCGGGCCTACCGGCGGACCAACCGCTCCGTGTACCTGCAGGAGCTCAACCTGCCGCCCGCCGCCCGGCTCGAGCTGCAGCGGTTCCTGCGCTGGAACCAGGAGCCGGCGCATCGCTTCTATCACTACGACTACTATCGGGACAATTGCTCCACCCGGGTGCGCGACGCGCTGGACCGGGTGCTCGGCGGCGCCATCCGGGCCCAGACCGACACCGTTCCCGCCGGCACGTCCTACCGCTTTCACACCCAGCGGCTCACCGCCAACGATCCGCTGATCTTCACCGGGCTGCTGCTCGCGCTGGGGCAGGGGGTGGACCGCCCGATCTCCAAGTGGGAGGAGATGTTCCTGCCGATGGAGATGCGGGACCACCTGCGCGGCGTGACGGTGCCGGGTGCCGACGGCCGCCCGGCTCCGCTGGTCCTCTCGGAGCGGACCCTGTTCGAATCGACCGCCGCGCCGCCGCCACCGGTGCCCCCGCGCTGGCTCGCGCGCTACCTGTTCCTGGGCGTCATTCTCGGCTGCGGGGCGGCCTGGCTCGGTGGTGTGGCGCGGCGGGAGAGCTCGGGTCGGGTGGCCTTCGGTCTGGTGGCCGGTGGATGGGAGCTGCTTGCCGGTCTCGGAGGAGCGGTCCTCGCGGGGCTCTGGTCGCTCACCGATCACGTGATGGCCTACCGCAACGAGAATCTCTTCCAGATCAATCCGCTCGCCTTGGTGCTGGCGCTGGTGCTCCCCTTTGCGATCCGGTCCTCCCGTGTCGGCCGGGTGGCGGAGGCGCTCGCGCTCGTCGTGGCGGGACTCTCGATCCTCGGGCTGGTGCTCAAGGTGCTGCCGGGCTTCGACCAGGCCAACGTGCAGGTGATCGCCCTCGCGCTGCCGGCCCACCTCGGCGTCGCCGCCGGGCTCCGGCGGAGCCGCTAGCGTCCCTGGGTGCGATCGAGCCCCGCGCGAGCGTCCTCCGATGCGGGCCGTTCCGCGGCCTGCTGCACGATGGCGTCGAGCGCGGCGCGGTCCTGGCGCCGTGGGTCGTCGTTGGAGACCACCTGCACGATCTGGCCGCTCCGCGTGTCCACCAGGCGCGCGCTGAGCCGGAACTTGCCGAACGGCAGCACGGCGAACCGGCCGCTCTGCGCCGAGGCCGCGCCGACACCCGCTCCGAGGAGGCCGACAGCCAGCAGGCAGCGGCGCGGCACCATCGCGCTCACAGGGAAAACTCCATCCCTTCCGCGGCGGCATCCACGGCCAGGCCGTTGCCGCGGGTGAGCGCGTAGGCTCGCGTCTCGTGCAGGAGCCGGTCCAGCGCCGCGTCGTCGTGCTCGGGCTCGTGATGAAAGAGCAGCAGCCGACGACAGCCGGCGTCCGTGGCGAGATCGACCGCCTCGCGCGGGGTCGAATGCCCCCAGCCCCGCCGCGCCTCGATGATCTGCTCGCCGTACATCGCGTCGTGGATCAGCGTATCCACGCCTCGGAGAAATTCCGTCAGCCGCCCGCGCCACCCCTCGCCGACGGGGTAGCTCCCGCCCGGGCCGAGCTCGTTGTCGGTCAGGTAGGCGATGGTCTGGCCACCGGCCGCGGGCGTGAGCCGGTAGCCGAGCGTGGTCCCCGAGTGGCGGAGGCGGAACGTCTGTACCCGGTAGTCGGAAAGCTGGAGCTCGCCTTCCCGGATATCCGTCACCTGAATTCTGGCCGAGAGGGCCTGGAGCGGCACCGGGAAGACCATCGGGTCCATCTGCCGGCGGAGAATTTCCTCCAGGCCCACGCCCTCCTGCGCCGCGCCGAAGATGCAGAACGAGTTGCCGGGCGCGCTGAGCGGCTTGAAGAAGGGCAGGCCCTGGATGTGGTCCCAGTGGGTATGCGAGATCAGGATGTCGGCGGACAGCGGCGTCCGCCGGGACGCCATGAGCTCATGCCCCAGCGGCCGCAGGCCGCTGCCGGCATCGAGGATGACGAGGCGATGCCCGGGGCCGGTCAGGCTGACGCACGCGGTGTTGCCGCCGTAGCGCGCGGTCTGGGGCCCTGGTGTCGGGATGGAGCCCCGCGTCCCCCAGAACCTCAGGACGGAGGTCATACCCCAAAGCCGGAATGAGGCATCACTGAACCTCTTCCGTCTCAGGGCAGGCGAGCAGCGGTCGCAGTCACGGGTCGGCCGTGACTGCGGTCACGCCCGCCGAGCAGCCAGCATGAGGGAGCGCCGATCCTTGAGGGTGATGTCCTTCCGGGTCACCTGGATGATGCCGCGCTCCACCAGGTTGCGCATCGTCCGCGAGACGGTTTCCCGGCTGGAGCCGATCATCTGCGCGATGGTGTGATGGGTCAGCTTCCGGGTGATCCGATCGCCGCCCTCGTCGTCGGCCATGCGGAGCAGAAGGTGGGCGACCCGGCCGTTCACGTCGAGCAGCACCAGGCTCCCGATCTTCTCGTCGGCCCGCCGGAGCCGGCGGGAGATCTCGCGCAGCAGCGAGATCGCCACCTCGGGCGAGCTGCGCAGCCGGGCCTGGAAGTCCTCCCGGCGGAGCACCAGGAGGCTCGAATCGTCCATGGCGATCACGTGGGCCGAGCGCGGCTCCTCGTCGATCACCGCCATCTCCCCGAAAAAGCTGCCTTCGCCCAGCACCGAGAGGATGACCTCCCGGCCGTCCTCGGCGATGAGGACCACCTTCACCTGGCCGGCGGCGACCAGGAACAGGGCATCGCCCGGGTCGTCCTCGAAGACGATCACGCTGCCTTTGGGATAACTGCGCTCGCGGGTCAGATCGGCGAAGGCGGCGAGGTCGGCCTCGCTCAGACCCGAGAAGAGTGGGACCTTACGCAAGACCTCGATCGGCGACAGGGGCACGGGAGACTCTCGAAAGCGGAAGTAGTTGGGGGTAGCTTACTTGCGGCTAGAGGGGCTGTCAATGAAGCGGGCGCCGGGTCACGGGGCGCGGGGGCGCAGGACGCCACGCCAGCCAACCGGCCCTGCGCCAAACACCTACCATCGGGGGCCAAGCCCCTTTATTTTCCTTGGCTTACTCGGAACCCGGAGCCTTTTCGTGAAGCCCGATCTTCACCCCCAATACCGCAAGCTCACGGTCGTGTGCGCCTGCGGGAACTCCTTCGAGACCCGGTCCACCGCGAGCTCGATCCACGTCGAGGTGTGCGCGCAGTGCCACCCGTACTTCACCGGCAAGCAGCGGCTGATGGACACGGCCGGCCGAGTGGATCGCTTCCGCCGGAGGTATCAGACCGAGCCGGCCGCGACGGGGTCCAAGGCGTAATCAGTGGAGGCCCGACTCCGCCAGGCGATGCAGCGGGCGGAGGAGGTGGAACGGCTCCTCGCCGATCCCGCCACGGCCAAGGATTCCGCGCAGCTGCAGGCGCTGGGCCGGGAGCACGCCCGGCTCGCGCCTATCGTTCGGCTGGCGGAGCGCCTGGCCCGGGCCGAAGATGAGCGATCCCAGGCCCAGGAGCTCACTGGCGAGGCCGATCCCGAGCTCGCCGGCATGGCCCGGGCCGACGTGTCCCGGCTGACCCCCGAAATCCTCGCGCTCACCGAGGAGCTGCACCAGCTCCTCCTCCCTCGCGACCCCCTCGACGACCGCGACGCCATCATCGAATTCCGCGCCGGCACCGGCGGGGACGAGGCGGCGCTCTTCGCGGCCGATCTCTACCGGATGTACCAGCGCTACTGTGAGCGCCACCGCCTTCGATGGGAGCCGATCTCGCTCAGCGACGGGACGCTCGGCGGCCTCAAGGAGGCGATCGTGGCCGTGCGCGGGGCGGAGGCGTACGGCCTGCTCCGGCGGGAGTCCGGGGTCCACCGCGTCCAGCGCGTCCCCGCCACCGAGACGCAGGGCCGGATTCACACCTCAGCGGCGACCGTCGCCGTGCTCCCCGAGGCCGAAGAGGTGGACGTCAAGATCGAGCCGGGCGATCTCAAGATCGACGTCTTCCGCTCCTCCGGCCCGGGCGGGCAGAGCGTCAACACCACCGACAGCGCGGTGCGCATCACCCACCTGCCTACCGGCCTGGTGGTGAGCCAGCAGGACCAGAAATCCCAGCTTCAGAACAAGATCAAGGCAATGGAGGTGCTGCGCGCGCGCCTGCTCGACCGGATGATCGCGGAGCAGGAGACGGCGCGCGCCCGGGAGCGGCGGGCCATGGTCGGCACCGGGGACCGCTCGGCCAAGATCCGGACCTACAACTTTCCCCAGAGCCGGATCACCGATCATCGGATCAATCTTTCCGTCTATAACCTGGCCGACGTGCTCGACGGCGACCTGGACGAGCTGGTCGATGCGCTGCGGATGGCTGGACGTCAGGAGCTGGAGCATGCCTGACCTGGCCCTGAACCGGCGCGATCTGGTGGCCGACGCGGCGGCCGCGCTGATGCGGGCGGGGATCGCGGAGCCCCGC